>CAYNNS010000214.1:0-6075 GCA_964398345.1 uncultured Gemmatimonas sp.
GGCGCTGCTGGACTATTTCGGCGAGCGGCTGCCGCGCTGCGGCGGCTGCGACGTGTGCGCCCGGCGGCCTCCCGCTCCGCTCTTGCGGGGGGAGGCGGACCGGCGCCTAACCCGTATCTGCGTGGCGCTGGCCCACCGCCGCGCGCCCTGGGGCGGCTGTCTGCTCGAGCCGGGTCTCCTGCGTCGGCTCGCCGACGACCCGCCGTCCAGTGAGGCGGAGCTCTGCGCGGTCGAAGGCGTGGGCCCGGTGCTGGGAAGGCGTTTCGCCCGGACCATTCTGCAGGCGCTCGCGGAGCCCGCCGGGAATACCTGACACGGCTCTATATTCCGCCATGGACGACTCGCTGTACTTCTCGGCACAGCATCACGAGGTCCGCGAGCTGGTCGCCGCATTTGCCCGGGAGCACGTCGCTCCGGTGGCGCGGGAGCTCGATCGCACGTCGACTTTTCCCTGGGACAACATCAAGCGCATGGGCGAGCTCGGGCTGCTCGGGGTGCCGTGGCCCGAGCAGTACGGCGGCGCGGCGATGGACCAGCTCTCGTATTACATCGTCATCCATGAGCTGGCCAAAGTCGATGCCTCCCATGCGCTGACCGTGTCCGCGCACACCAACCTCGGCACCTCGCCCATCTTCGAGTTCGGCACCGAGGCCCAGCGCCACGCCTTCGTGCCGCTCCTGGCATCCGGTCACGTCCTGGGGGGCTTCGGGCTCACGGAGCCCGGTGCCGGCAGCGACGCGGGCGGCACCGCGACGACCGCGGTCGAGCAAGGCGACCATTTCGTCCTCAATGGATCGAAGAGCCTGATCACCCATGCCGGCGTCGGTGAGATCTTTTCCGTCACGGCCCGTACCGATTCGGGGCCGGGTCACCGCGGCATCACCAGCTTCATCGTCACGAAGGACACCGTCGACCTCGAGCTCTGCCGCAGCCTCGGCACGGGACACGACGAGGCGCTGCCCAAAATTGCCGGCGTGAGCTCGGGGAAGAAGGAAGACAAGATGGGGTGGCGCGCCAGCGACACTCGCATGCTGCATTTCCAGGATGCCAAAGTCCCCCGAGAGAACATGCTCGGACAGCGCGGCGAAGGCTTCATCAACTTTCTCAAGACGCTCGACGCCGGCCGGATCGGCATCGCAGCACTCTCCCTCGGCATCGCGGAAGGCGCCTACGCCGCAGCGCTCGAGTATGCGGGAACCCGCAAACAATTCGGCAGGTACATCGGCAGCTTCCAGGGCGTGTCCTTCCAGCTCGCCGATATGGCCACCGAAATCGAGGCGGGAAGCCATCTCCTCTACCATGCCGCCCTGCTCAAGCAGGCCGGCAGGCCACACAAGAAGGAAGCGGCGATGGCCAAGCTGTTTTGCTCCGAGCTTGCGATGCGTGCCACAACCCGGGCCGTGCAGGTCTTCGGGGGCTACGGTTACACGTCGGAGTACCCGGTCGAGCGGATGATGCGGGATGCCAAGGTCTGCGAGATCGGGGAAGGCACCAGTGAAATCCAGCGGCTCGTAATCGCCCGCCAGATTCTCGGAAGCGTCGTCGACGCTTGACCCCTTGTCCTTAACTCGCTGCCCTTCATACATTTATGGCATGCGACTAGAGCGTTCTCTCAAGCCTGACGCTCGGCGCCCACCTTTGGATGGGTGCGCCGCGGTCGCAGTTAACGTCCGGATTGGGCTCGCCAGGATGGTTTGGAGCTTTCATAGATCGCCTGAAGTCACCGATTCAACCGCAGCGATTCCGGCAGGACCCGGCTCAACGATTCCGGCCCCTGCCCGAACGGATGCGACCACCGGTGCGGCTTCGCGGCGATCCGCAACCCTCACGATGTCCGAGCGGAAAGCAGGTTTTCGGCCACGCTGCGGTCGAGCCGCCTCGGTCAGGGAACGGATTTGTGAAGCGAGAGATTCTCATCAATGGCGGTCCGCGCGAGACGCGGGTCGCGATTCTCGAGGACGACCGGCTCGTCGAGTTGCTGGTTGACCGCGCCGACCATCGGAGGATGGTCGGAGACATCTATCTTGGCCGCGTCGAAGCGGTCCTCCCCGGCATTCAAGCCGCCTTCGTAGACATCGGTCACGAAAAAAGCGCGTTTCTCCACGCCTCCGACTTGCTCGAGCCCGACGAGGACGAGGAGCCCGGGGAGAACGACGAGGCCGCCGAGCAGCCGGAAGACCCCAACGCGGCGTCCGGCGCCGATCCCGCGGCCCCTCCGGAAGGAGAGCGGCGCCGAACCCGCCGTGGCAACGGCGACGGACGTCCCTCCGGCGAGCAGCGCCAGCGCGAAGTCTCCTCACGTCGGCAGCTCCCCGATATCGGTGAGATCCTCAAGAAGGGTCAGACGCTTCCCGTCCAGGTCACCAAGGAGCCGATCAGTTCAAAGGGGAGCCGGGTGACGGCGCAAATCTCGCTGCCCGGCCGGTTCCTCGTCTTCATGCCGTACGCCTCTCGCGTCGGCGTGAGCCGCAAAATCGAGAACCGGGAACAGCGCACCAAGCTTCGGGAGATGGTGGCCAGGCTGCTGCCGCAGGACTCCGGCGGCGTGATCGTCAGGACGGTGGCGGAAGGCGTGACCGAAGAGCATTTCAAGCGCGAGATCGACGCGCTGCTCAATCAGTGGCGCAAGATCAAGCGCAAGCAGCTCTACACCCGGAAGGCGCCGGCGCTGCTCCAGCGTGAGGCTTCGCTGACTCGCGGGCTGATCCGGGACGTCTTCAGCGACAAGGTGGATGCGCTGCTGGTCGACTCAAAGGAGATCCACAACGAAGTCGAGCAGTATCTGGACACCGTGGATCCGGAGCTCAAGAGCCGCGTCCATCTGTACCGGGACGCAACGCCGCTGTTCGACAAGTACGACATCGAGACCGAGATCAAGCATCTGTTCCATGCCCGCGTCGATCTGCCGACAGGGGGCTCGCTGGTGATCCAGCCCACCGAAGCCCTGGTTTCCATCGACGTGAACACCGGTCGTTACACCGGCAAGAGGGATCCGGAAAAAACCATTCTGCGTACCAACCTCGAGGCCGCGCGGGAAATCGCCCGGCAGCTTAGGCTCCGCGACCTCGGCGGCATCATCGTGTGTGATTTCATCGATATGGAATCGCGTGGCAATCGGGACCGGGTGCTGCAGGAGCTCCGCACCCACCTCGGGCGCGATCGCGCGCGCACCAAGGCGATGGCCGTGTCCGACCTGGGTCTCGTCGAGATGACCCGGCAGCGGGTGCGGCCGTCGCTCTATGCCTCGATGACCACCGAGTGTCCAACCTGCAGCGGCTCGGGCCGGGTCTTTCGCCCCGAGGTCGTGGCGCGCAGGCTGGAGCGTTCGCTGTACCGCGTCGGCCACGAGCGTCGCGAGAAATCGCTCGGGATCCGGCTGCATCCCGAAGTGGCCCTCTACCTGGTGGAAGAGGAGCCCAAGCTCCTCGGCGGCGTGGCCAAGGCCACCGGGGTCGAGCTGGAAGTACGGGATGATCCGATGATGCATCTCGACGAGTTCCGACTGATGAGCCGCCCCGCGGGACGCGACGTGACCGAGCAATACGCCGTCGCGTAGGCTTGCTCTAAGCGGCAGCCCCCATTAGCTTTGCGGGCTCTCGACTCACTCCGGAATTACGAGCATGTACGCCATCATCAAAGCCGGCGGCAAGCAGTTCAAGGCCGAGAAAGGCAAGACCGTCCGGTTGCCCCGGTTGAACGCCGAGCCGGGGTCGAAGATCACCTTCGAGGAGGTGCTGCTGACCTCCGATGGCGACAAGATCGTGACCGGGACGCCGACGGTGAAGGGCGCGTCGGTGATCGGCGAGGTGGTGGGTGAAGTGAAGGGCGACAAGATCTACGTCTTCAAGTTCAAGCGCCGGAAGAACTATCGCCGCAAGACCGGACACCGGGCCAAGTTCACCGACGTCAAGATCACCGGCGTCAAGCTCCGCGAAGCGAAGGGCGAGTAAGCGCATGGCTCACAAAAAGGGCGTCGGCTCCTCCAAGAACGGCCGCACCAGTAACCCGCAGTACCTCGGGCTCAAGAAGTTCGGGGGAGAGCGGGTGGTTGCCGGCAACATCATCATGCGGCAGCGGGGGACCAAGTTTCACGCAGGTAAGAACGTCCGCCGGGCCAACGACGACACGCTCTTCGCGCTGATCGACGGCGTGGTGACGTTCGAATGGAAAGACAAGGGCCGGCAGCGGATTTCGGTCTACCCGGACGGGGCAGCGTAACGCGGGAATCAGCGAATCAGTGTATCAGAGAAATAAGGGGCGCGAGCCCCTTTTGTTTTGGTTTCCTGTTCCCTCATTCCCTGACCTCCTCGTACCTTGAAACCTTCCGGCGTACCGCGCCGTTGGTTAGGCACTGTCTCAGCGAGGGTCCCATGGCGGGCATTTTCGACCGACTCAACGAAGAACTCGATCAGCTCGGCGATCGCGTGCGGACCGCGTTCGAGTCGAGCAAGCTGCACCTGGAGCGCAGTCGCTTGATAGGGATTCGCAGCAAGGCGGCGTATAAGCTCGGGATGGCGCTCTACAAGAAGGAACGCGGCGGAGAAGCGAACCAGGCGGAAATCGATGCGCTGTTCGCTCAGCTCGACGACATCACCGAGAAGATTGCCAAGCTCGATCGGGAGATCGACTCTGTTCACGCCGAGACGGTGCGGGTCGACGAGCAGCCCGCCCCCGCGGCGGATACCGCGGAAGCGGAGGTCTCAAAGCCCGCCGAGGGCTGATCAGGGCCGGACGGCGGCCCCGCTCAGCTCGTCCGCAATGCGATCCGCGCCGAAGACTTTTCGGATCGCCTCCGTCAGCGCACGGCTGTGCACGCTCACGGAACGCGCGACCGCATCGGTAAAGATGAAGCGATTCGGCAGCGACTCGATGTTGCCATCGAAGATCAAGCCCACCACTTCGCCCTGCTTGTTGATTACCGGACTGCCCGAATTCCCGCCGATGATGTCGTTGGTCGAGACGAAATCGAACGGGGTTGCGAGGTCGACCTTGTCGCGGGCGGCCTTCCAGCGTGGCGCCAGCTGGAACGGCGGTTTGTCGTCGAACTCCGCCGCGCGGGCATAGAGCCCGAAAAAGCTGGTCTTGAACGGTGCGATCGTCCCGTTCATCGGATAGCCCTTCACCACCCCATCCGAAATGCGCAGCGTGAACGTCGCGTCGGGGGGAAGCGAAGTCCCATACGCCGCGAAAATGGCCTGGCCGATCAGCTCGGCGTTGGCGGAAATGCCGACATTGAGCTGCGCCACCCGCATCGCATGCCGCGTGGCCAGGGGATTGATGCTGCGGGCCAGCACGATCATCGGATCAGTCGAGGCGGCGATCGCCGCCGCGCCCCCGTCGACGAGCGCCTTGCGTGCTGCGGCTGACGCCAGCTTGCTCCCATTGACGAGGGTCTCGGCCGCCACTTCCGGACTGCGGCCGCCAAGCGCGGCCTGGAGGAATGGATCACCGGCAGGGAGCGCCCTCTGAGCCATGCGAAGCTGAGCGGCGAGGAGCAGCTTTTCGAGCTCGGGGTCGATCGGCTGGTCCCGGAGCACATTGGCACGAACCCGGTCGATTCCGTCGCCCCGATACGCCGGAAGCCGGGCATCGCCGCTCAGCCTGGCCTGCTCGGGTAGTCGCACCAGCGTCCCCGCCATGCCGAGCAGGGTCGAGCCGGCGAAGCTCTGGAAGCGTGCCTCCCTGGCGAAGGCCGCGAGCTGATGCTGGCTCGTCTCGATATCGGTCCAGGCCTTGCCGAACTTCAGGCTGAGATCGGGCCGGGCCGCGATGCGGGCGCGAAAGTCGTGCTCGAACGCCGTCTTGCGCGCCATGATCGAGGAATCCCGTAACCCGCTCAGGTACCCGCGGACCGCTTTCTGGCTGTTCTCCAGCCCGAAGACGGTGTTCTCGTACAGCCTGCGCGACGCCTCATCCTTGCCGGAGAGCTCCTTGAAGATCGCGATCTGCGCCGCGTAGTTCTCCAGTGTGGCGGGGTAGCTGACGTCGCGGAGATAATCCATCTGCGCGACCGTGAGCAGCCGCCCGGTCGAACCGGGGTTCCCGACGACGAAGACCAGCTCGCCATCGCCGGCG
>CAYNNS010000215.1:0-6017 GCA_964398345.1 uncultured Gemmatimonas sp.
TCGAGCAGCGCGCGCGCCAGCCCGGCGAGCGCCGCGGTATCGGCGCCCGCCGCCTGCGGCGCATGACTCTCGACCGCGGGCAGCGGAGCGGGCGCCGGCAACAGCAGCTCCAGCTGCGGACCCGACTCCGCGGCGGCGAGGGCCCGGGCGATCAGGTCCTCGGCATCGTCCCCCGTGGTCGAGCCGCAACCGACGCGCCCCTCCCGGATCACGCGCAGGTAGGTGGTACGGCTGCGGGAACTGCTGACGCGGGTATCGCCGTCCGGGGAAATCGCCAGGGTCAGAACATCGTCGATCTTGGCCACCGTATCGGCGGCGTGCACCCGCGCCGAGAGCCGCTCGAGCAGCCGGGCGATCATGCGGCACCGGCTCCGACCGGCACGTCGACCAGCCGGACGTGCGGCGCACCGGTCGTCACGCTCACCAGTCCCGCGGCGCCGTCCCGGCAGCGCGCGGCGCTCCGGTCCCAGGCAAAGTCGCCACCGACGGCGTCCACCCGGCCGAGCAGCGCCAGCAGATCGCCCCCGAGCTCCACGCCCTTGACCGGTTCGGCGAGCCGGCCGTTCCGGATCATGCGCGCGCGGCCCGCGCGGAGCGCCACCTGGTCGCCCGATTCCTCGCAGCTCAGCACATCGGAGCAGTAGACCCCGTTGGCGATGCCGGCGAGCAGCTCGTCGAGACTTCCCTGCCCTGGAGCGAGGTAGCTGTTGCTGGCCCGGGGATAGGGAGTCCCGCGCAGCGTGCCGGCGCGCGCGTGCCCGGTCGGCGCCTGGCCGCCGGCACCGGCCGTTTCCCGGCTGTGCAGGTGTCCCAGCACCAAGCCGTTCTGGATGACGACGCTGCGGCGGGTGGCGGTCCCTTCGTCATCGCAGGCGCCGCTCGCGAGCAGCGATTCGGCGGCGGGGTCATCGCCGGCCGTAAGACAATCGGGGCCGATCCGGGTTCCGATCGGCAGCACATCGGGATCGGCCCCGGGCAACGCGGGCCGCGCGAGATGGGTCACGGCCCGATGCACCAGCGCCCCTGCCGCGGCGGGATCGAGCACGAGGCCATAGCGCCCGGGTCGCAGCGGTTTCGCGTGCAGCTGCTCGACCGCGTTCCGCGCTACGCCGCGGGCCAGCTCGGTGCCATCCATCCCGCGCCAGCCGCCCGGCGCGGCGAGCGATCCCAGCGCGCGCTCCACGGAGCCGCTCTCCTCGGCGATCGCCAGCACCGCGAGGGAGACCAGGCTCCGGAGCTCGTGGATCCAGGTGCCTTCCGTGGTTCCCAACCAGGTCTCGATTACTTCGTCACAACAGAGCACGCGCCCCGACGCGATGCGGCGGTCGGTCGCGAAGAGCGCCTCGGCCATCTGCTCGGCGCGCTGCCGCCTGGCGTCGAGGGGAAGGTCACGCGGGTCATCGGAAAGCGGAGCGCCGAGGTCGAGCTGGCGGATCGGAACCGGAGCCAGCGACACCGGAACCCGGGATGCCCCGGCGAGCGAGAGCTCGTGCGCCTTGAGCAGCCTCGAGCCGAGCCGCTCGGTACCGCTGAATCCCACGCTGCCCCATCCGGTGCCGGGTGAGCAGCAGCGGGCCAGGCCCGCGGTCTCGAGGGCACTCCCGGCGGCTTCGACGCCGCGATCGCGGATCAGGACGCGGGACGACCAGACCCGCCGGAGACGCAGCTCGCCGTATCCCGCGCGCGAGTGAGCGAGCGCGTCGAGAATCGCGTCCTTCACCTGCTTTGCAGGTATCCGGCGTAGTCGGGGCGCGTCACCAGCTGGCCATCCTGTACGATTTCGCGATCCCAGGGCAGGATGATGAACTTGTCGGTTTCGAACGAATGGAAATCGGGCTCGAAGGGCCCGGTCTTGAAGGAGACGGCCGTGCGCACCTCGGCGGGGCCGGCACCTTTCACCTCGCTGAGCGCGAGCCGCAAGGTATGGCCGGTGTCGCAGGTCTCGTCCACGATGAGCACCCGCCGGCCCTTCACCGAAGGCGGCGGTCCCGTCACCAGCACCGGGAGCGAGTCTTCCGCGCGCCGGGTCACGACCATCGAGGCGAAATCCCGCTGCAGAATCGCGGCGATCACCACACCCGGAATCACGCCGGCCTTGGCGATACCCAGCACGATCTCGGGATCGTACTCGCGCGCCACCTTGAGGGCGAGCGCGCGACAGAGCTCGCCGAACAGCGGCCAGTCGATCTCAAGAATGCCCCGGGTGGTGGAGGGGATGCGGCGGCGCATGCGGGACTCCGGCAGAGTGGTCCAGGACCAGCGACCGAGGCTCAAGGTAAACACCGGAAGCTGGTGGGGGCAAATGCGTTGCCTTGCCGCGCCGGGGCCCTTAGTTTAGAAAACGCTTCCCGGATTCTGGTCTCCTTCTGATCGCGAGGACCCTTCGCCCCGATGAGTTTCTGGCAGCGGCTCATGGGCGCCTTCTCGACCACCGAGTCACCCCGGCCCAAGCGGCTGGATTATCTCAACGAGGCGCTCGCGCTCGAGCGCCAGGGTGACTATACCGCCGCGATCACGTCCTACCGGCTGGGCCTCAGGGATAACCCGCGCGATCCGCGCATTCTGCAGAACATGGCGATCGCGTTCACGAAAACCGGTCAGCCCGACGAGGCGATCCGGCACTACCGCCGTGCTCTCGAGCTCGATCCCACGCTGACCGGCGCGCACTACGGCGTCGCGTTCCTCCTGCTCAAGCGCGGCGAAACCGACGCCGCAGTGGGGCACCTGCGCGCGTTCCTGGACCGGCCGCCCCGGGGCCCGGACGCCGAGCGCTGGGTGCGCCACGCCGAAGCAACCCTGCAGCAGATCGACGCAGAAGGGTCGGCCCGGGGGGCCGAGGCCGCGGGCACGGCGTGATCCGGGCAGTCGGGGCGGCGCTCGCCGTCCTGAGCGTGAGCTGCGGCAAGCTTCCCACCACCAGCGAGGGCGTCGCGTTCCTGCAGGTCGAGCAGCCCGCCACCACCAGTATCGACATCGGCGCTACGCTCCAGCTCCATGCCACCGCCCTCGACAAGCAAGGCAATCCGCTCGATGTAGCCATCAGCTGGCGCACGCCCGACAGTACCATCACCGTTGGCGCAAGCACCGGCCTGGTCACCGGCGTGAAGCCCGGGCCCGGCAGGGCGCAGGCGGTGATCGGAGCCGACGAGCTGGTTTCGGACTTCATCACGCTGACCGTGAAAGCGCCCCCAGCCCCCGAGTGAGCGCACCGCAAACCCTCACCGAGCTCTTCTTCGGTACCGCCGAGCGGTACCGGCAGCGACCCGTTGCCCTGCGCGCCAAGCGCGAGGGGCGCTGGGTCGCGCTGAGCCACGCCGAGGTGTTCGCGCAGGTGCACGCGGTCAGCGTGGGACTGCTCGAACTGGGCCTCAGACCGGGCGACCGGGTGGCGATCCTCTCGGAAAACCGTCCCGAGTGGGCCATCACCGACTACGCCTGCCTCGCGGCGCGCTGCGCCGACGTCGCGGTCTACGCTACGCTGCCGGCCAAACAGGTCGCCTACATCCTGCACGATTCCGGCGCCGTCGCGGTGTTCGTGTCCAGCCGCGCCCAGCTCGACAAGATCACGGAGATCCGGGCCGAGCTCCCGGGGCTGCGCCACGTGATCGTGTTCGAGCCCGGCGTCACGGCGCCGGGCGTGCTCGGCTTCGCGGAGCTCCGCGCCAGGGGTCAGGCGGCCCTTGCGCGCTACCCGCGCTGGCAGGCGGACGCGTGTTCCGTCCGGTCCGACGATCTGGCGACCCTGATCTATACCTCGGGCACCACCGGCGACCCCAAGGGCGTGATGCTGACGCACGGCAACATCGCCTCGAACGTCGCGGCCTGTCTCGCGCTGCTCCCCTTGAGCGAGCGCGACGAGTGCCTCTCCCTGCTGCCGCTGTCGCACATCTTCGAGCGGATGGCGGGCCACTACCTGATGTTCGAGGCCGGCGTGATCATCAATTACGCCGAAGGCTTCGAGCAGGTCCCGCACAACCTGCTCGAGGTGCGCCCCACGGTGTGCTGCGCGGTGCCGCGGCTCTACGAAAAGATCTACAGCCGGGTGCTGGAGGCAGCGTCGAGCGGGCCGCGGCTGCGGAAGAAGCTCTTCTTCTGGGCGCGGCGCGTAGGCGAGGCATGGAGCGACCTCACGCTCCAGGGCAAGCCGATCCCGCTCGATCTCGCGCTGGCGCGCTTCGTCGCCGACCTGCTGGTGTTCCGCACGCTCCGAACGCGGGTGGGCGGCCGGCTCCGCTACTTCATTTCGGGCGGTGCGCCGCTCTCGGCCGACATCGCGCGGTTCTTCTACGCCGCGGGCATGGTGATCTTCGAGGGGTACGGGCTCACCGAGACCTCACCGGTGATGGCCGTGAATACCCCGGGTCACCTCAAGCTCGGCACGGTGGGACCGGTGCTCAAGGAAGTGGAGGTCCGCATCGCGGACGACGGCGAGATCCTAACCCGCGGTCCCAACCTCATGCGCGGCTACTGGAACAAGCCCGACGCCACCCGCGAGGCGATCGATCCCGACGGCTGGTTTCACACCGGTGACATCGGCGAGCTCGACGCCGAGGGCTACCTCAAGATCACCGATCGCAAGAAAGACCTCATCGTCACCGCGGGCGGCAAGAAAGTGGCGCCGCAGCCGATCGAGGGCCTGCTTCGAAGTAACAAATTCATCACGAATGCGCTACTACTTGGTGACCGCCGCAAGTTCCCCATCGCCCTGCTGGTGCCGAATTTCGAGCGGCTGGAGCCCTGGGCCGGCGCTGCGGGACTCCGCTGGAGCGCCCGCGAGGATCTGGTGGCCTGTCCTCAGGTGGAGGAATTTCTCGCGGGAGAAGCGAAGAAACAGCTGCGCGATCTGGCGCAATTCGAGGTCCCCAAACGCTTCCTCATTCTGCCGCGGGACTTCTCCATCGAGTCCGGTGAGCTCACTCCCAAGCTGTCCGTGCGGCGCAAAGTGGTCGAGCAACGTTACGCCGACCGCATCAACGCGCTCTATCAGGACGCCGAAGCCCACGCGCGGGACCCTGCCGAAGCCCACTGAGCCGGGGTATCTTCTCAGCCCTCGAAACCCCTCGACGAGGACTGCCCCGTGCGGCTGCTTCCCCGCGACCAGCGCTTCTTCGATCTCTTCACCGAAGTAGCCACACAGAACGTCGAGGCGGCCAAGCAGCTCGTCGAGCTGCTCAAAGCTCCCCTCAACAAGCGCGGCTACCTGGTCGAGACGATCAAGCGGCTCGAGCACCAGGCCGACCAGGTGACGCACGAGCTGGTGACCCGGCTCAACAAGAGCTTCATCACGCCGCTCGACCGCGAAGACATCCACATGCTGGGCTCGCGGCTCGACGACGTGCTGGACCGCATCGACGGCGTGGCGCGCCGCATGTCCATCTACCAGACCGAGGCCGCGCCCGAGGGCGCTGTCATCATGGGCCAGCTCATCGTGCGCGCCACCGAGCACCTGCTCGAGGCCGTCAAGGTCATGGAGAAGGGCAAGGCCGAGATCGTCATCAAAGCGTGCATCGAAGTAAAACAGATCGAGGAAGAAGGCGACGCCGCTT
This sequence comes from uncultured Gemmatimonas sp., assembly GCA_964398345.1. GTDB lineage: Bacteria > Gemmatimonadota > Gemmatimonadetes > Gemmatimonadales > GWC2-71-9 > JABFSM01. Next base: position 5,547 of record CAYNNS010000215.1, read on the forward strand.
ATTCCGAATGGCTCGGCAAGCTGGTGACGGAGGAGAAGGACGCCATCACCCTGATGAAGTGGAAGGAAATCTACGACACCCTGGAACGCGCCCTCGATCAGGCGGAGGACGTGTCGAACGTGCTGGAGTCCATCATCATCAAGCACAGCTGAGCATGACAGGCACCGTCGTCCTGATCCTGTTCATCATCCTGATGGCGCTGGGCTTCGATTTCATCAACGGCTTTCACGACAGCGCCAACTCCATCGCCACCGTGGTGGGGACTCGCGTGCTGCGCCCCGGTGTGGCGGTGGTCTGGGCGGCGTTCTTCAACTTCTTCGCCGCAGCGGTGATCACCACCGGGGTCGCCAGGACCATCAGCACCGGCATCGTCAAGCCCGAGGTGGTGGCGCACGACCCCAGCCTGATCCTCGCCGCGCTGATCGGGGCGATCATCTGGAACCTGATCACCTGGTGGCTGGGGCTCCCGAC
>CAYNNS010000216.1:0-5998 GCA_964398345.1 uncultured Gemmatimonas sp.
GGCAGGGGGCGCAGTGGTCCACCAGGGGCAAGAGGGGGGCCGGGGCGGTGATGCCGACCGGGCTCTCGATCATGCACCCCACCATCACCATCATGTGGTGCGCCCGGGCGATGGCGATCATCCTGAGCGCCTCGCGCAGGCTGCCGGTCTTGGCGAGCTTGATGTTGATCCCGTCCACCTTGCCGACGAGGGCGGGGATGTCGGCGGCGGTGAGGCAGCTCTCGTCGACCAGCACCGGGATCCTGGCGCGGCGGGTTACTGCGCCGATGCCGTCCAGGTCGCCCGGATCGAGCGGCTGCTCCAGCACCGTCACGCCGAACTCCTCCAGCACCGGCAGCATCGTGATGGCCTGCTTGCGGGTCCAGCCGGCGTTGGCGTCGACCCGGAGCTCTTTCTTCGTGACGTCGCGGATGGCGCGCAGGATGGCGAGGTCGTCCGCGGTCCCCAGCTTGATCTTGAGAATCGGATACTGCTCGGCTTCCTGCACCTTGAGCTTGATGCGCTCGGGCGTGTCGATGCCGATGGTGAAGGTGGACAGGGGACACTTCGCGGCGTCGAGCCCCCAGAGCGTGTAGACCGGCACGCCGAGCCGCTTGCCCACGAGGTCGTGCAGCGCGGTGGAGAGCGCGGCGCGGGCGGAGTTGTTGCCGTGGAGCGCCAGCTCGAAGGCGGCCTCGGCGCCGTCGAGATCGAAGGGGTTCTTCGGCAGGACCGTCGCGTAAACCTCGAGCGCCGCGAGCACCGTCTCCGGGGTCTCGCCGTAATAGCGCTGCGGCGCCGCCTCGCCCCAGCCTTCGACCCCGTCCTCGTCCACCAGCCGGATCGCGACGGTGCGATAGGTGTCCTGCGAGCCCCGCGCGATAATGAAGGGATGGCGGGTCTTGAGATCGATGATGTCGGCGTTGAGGCGCATCGATTAGTCGATTGGTCGATTAGTCGATCAGTAGGTGCGGCGGAGTATAGAGCGCCGGTCGGGACCGGTCAATTAAGGGCCTGCAGCGTCGCCAGCACGCCTTCGGCGAGGAGCTCGGGGTCGTAACCGCCCTCGAGCAGACCGACGATCGGGGTGCTGGGGCACCGGTTCCGCATTTCAGTGACAAGGTCACGGTAATGGCTTGCCCGGAGGGTGAACCCGCCGAGCGGATCGCCGAGCATGGAGTCGTAGCCTGCGGAGATGATCATGAGGTCAGGGGATCCGGGAAGCAGGGCTTGGTCGACAGCAGCCAACAGCTCGTTGGCATACCGCTCCGGTGGAAGACCCGGAGGGAGGGGGACGTTGAAGACGTTGCCGACGCCACGCTCCGACGCTTTCCCGGTACCGGGATAGAGCGGCCACTGGTGCATCGAGACGAAGCGGACGCTGGGGTCCTTCTCGACGAAGGCCTGGGGGCCGTTGCCGGGGTGCACGTGCCAGTCGACGATCAGCACCTCTTTGCGGCCGCGCGCCTGGGACTCGCGGGCGGCGATGACGGAGTTGGCGAAGAGGCAGAATCCCATCGGGGTCTGGCGCAGGGCATGGTGACCCGGCGGGCGGATCGCGGCGAAGGCGTTACGCTGCCCCTCGCACGCGCAGGCCACCGCGGCGAGCGCCGCGCCCGCCGCCGCCATCGCGGCGTCGTACGTCGCCGGGGTAAGGACCATGTCACGCTCGTGCCCGCTGCCGCCACCCCGCTCGCAGTAGCCACGCATGTAGTCGAGGTACTCGCCGGGATGGACCCGCTCGACCGCGGCGCGCGGGGCGGGCTCCACCTCACGAAGGGCCTGCGGATCTTCGCGTTCGATCCGCTCCCGGATCGCAAGCAGCCGGGCCGGCACCTCGACGTGGTCCGGCCCCGGATCGTGGTCGAGGCAGCGGAGCGCGGTGAAGACCGGTGGCAGCGGCGTGCTAGCGGACCGGGCGGCGGCGGCGGGGAAGTACAATCAGCGAGCTGTTGGTGGCGATACCCGCGTCGGCGAGGGAGCGGCCCGCCTCGTCGAGCTCGGCGCCCTGGTATTTCACCAGGTAGTCGTCGGGCGAGAACGGGATGCGCGCCCGGGCGAGCGCGAGCCGCTTGAGCTCCGAGACGAGCGTCGAGGCCGGGAGCCGGAGACTGCTCTCCTCCCAGGTATCGAGCAGCGTAACCCGCAGATCGAGCGCGTTGGGGGCGCCGCTCATCAGCCGGCCTGCTGCGCGAGGGGCAAGGTGGACAGGAAGCGCGCCACCGCCTGGTCGAAGAAGAGCGTCGAGGCCCGCACCCGGGTCCCCGCGCCTGAGGCCGACACGGCGAGGGCGATCTCTTCCCCGCCCTGCCCCCGCAGGGTGAGGAAGTTGGGTCCTTCCTTCTCCGGGAAGGCGGCGTTGTTGGGGACGCGGATCGCGAAGAAGACTTTGGCGCGCGCGATGACCTCGCCAGGAGTCAGGCTGGTAATGCAGTCGTGGGTCATGGCTCAAATTAACCCTCCAGCAGCTTCGCTTCTACTTCCGCCTGGTAGACCGCAGGCTTCCGGAACAGTTCCTGCCAGCCGCTCTTCTTCTGGAGCACCAGGATCAGCTGCCCTGGAGGAGGCTCGGGGGCGCCCAGGATTTCCAGGTAGGCCGGGAGCGCCGCATCGGGCGGGATCGCGAGCTCGAGCGGGGCCCCGCGCCATTGCAATCGCAGGGTTGCGGGCGGCGCGGCCACGATGCGCTCGATGAAGACGTCCTCTTCCACCTGGAAGGTCCCGTCGGGCATCACCTCACCGTCACGATAGAACTGGGGATCGAACGGCTCGCCGTCCTGGCGCGCGTAGTTGGCTTCGGCCGCTTTGTCGAAGTTCTCCAGCCCTGGCGCGCGGGCTTTCCACTCGACGTGGTGGCGGACCTCGTGGGTCAGGGTCTCCCACGCCTCGGCGGCCCAGTCGAAGTCGGGCGTGCCGTGGGCGAGCGCCGCAAAGGAGCCGTGATAGAGCACCACGCGGCTCTGGATGTGACGGGGATCGCCGTCCTCCCCGGGGAGCGGGATGCACTCGCCGAGGGTCCAGATATCGCCCCGATCCGGATGGGGCACGGTCCGCGGCGAAACCACCACCTCGGCGATGCCGGCGAAAAACTCCGGCGGAATCTCGGAGGATTGTTTCCTGACGAGTGATTCGAAGTCGGCGAGCTTCATCTTGCCCAGACTGCGCGAACGGCGAACGGCGAACGGCGAACGGGACAACTACAAACAGCGGGAACGGCGAACGGCGAACGGCGAACGGGAAATGGGGCGATACTTCTTGAGGAGGCCGAGGAGGAGGCGTTGACATCGTTGGCACCGGGCCAGCGCAGCATCTCCGAATTCTTTGGGCACGATTTCCTCTTCGACTGCCAGTTCGAGGATGTCGTCGGTCTCGACAGCCGATCCGTACGCGATAGCGAGATGGTTGCCACGACGGCCGGGATCTGCGAGGGCGAAGCCCTCGGCGATATTGAGCTGGATCGAGAGCGAGGAGCGCTGCAGCTGGTCGAACAGCGCCGCTGCCCATGGCTTCCAGAATTGCTTGGATGCTCGGAGCCCAGCACGTGAGACCTCCCTGGCCTCGATCCAGGCCGTGAGTGACCGGTGAGAGGCAGACACACCGGAAGGCTAAGGACGCTCATCGAGAAAGCAGTATCCGATTTACGCAACGCCCACTCGATTCATTCACCGGGGCAGTTCCCGTTCGCCGTTCGCCGTTCGCCGTTCGCCGTTCCCTTCGCGCAAGTCAGTTAGACTCGCTCAGCGAGATACCCGGCAACCTGCCCCAGTCCCACTCTCTCCTGCGTCATGCTGTCCCGCTGTCGCACCGTGACCGTGTGCTCCACCGCGGTCTGTCCATCGATGGTGACGCAAAAGGGCGTACCGACTTCGTCCTGGCGCCGGTAGCGCCGGCCGATCGCCCCTCCATCATCATAGAAGCTGGTGAACCGCTTGCGGAGATCGTTGAACAGCTCGGTGGCCAGCTCCGGCATGCCGTCCTTGTTGACCAGCGGCAGCACCGCGACCTTGATCGGCGCCATACGGGGATGGAAGCCGAGCACGGTGCGGGTCTCCCCCTCGACGCTCTCCTCGCGGAAGGCGTCCACCAGCAGCGTCAGCGTCACCCGGTCGGCCCCCGCGGAGGTCTCGACGATGCTGGGCAGATAGCGGGTGTTGGCGGCCTGGTCGAAGTACTCGAGCTTCTTGCCCGACGCTTTCTGGTGGGCGCTCAGATCGAAGTCGCCGCGGTTGTGGATGCCTTCGATCTCGTTCCACCCGAAGGGGAACTCGTACTCGATGTCGTAGGCCGCGCGGGCGTAGTGGGCCAGCTCCTTGGGGCCGTGCTGGTGCCAGCGGAGCCGGGCCTGCGTGAGCCCGATCTCGTGGTGCCAGGCGAGCCGTAACCCGCGCCAGCGCTCGAACCATTCGTCCTCGGCGCCGGGCTTGACGAAGAACTGCATCTCCATCTGCTCGAACTCGCGGGTCCGGAAGATGAAGTTGCCGGGGGTGATCTCGTTGCGGAAGCTCTTGCCGATCTGGGCGATGCCGAACGGCAGCTTCTTGCGGCTCGACTGCTGGACGTTCTTGAAGTTGACATAGCTGCCCTGCGCGGTCTCCGGCCTGAGGTACACGACCGCGGCGTCGTCCTCGACCGGACCCATGTGCGTTTTGAACATCAGGTTGAAGCGCCGCGGTGCGCTCAGCGGCCCGCCGTCGAATGGACACTTCAGGCCAAGGCGCTCGACGATCTTCGGGTCAGCCAGGTCGGTGGCGGAGAGGTTCTCGGCGCCCGGCAGCTCGTCCAGCCGGAAGCGCCGATGATCGGTCTGGCACTCGACCAGCGGGTCGCTGAACGAGCCCACGTGGCCGGACGTCACCCACACCCTGGGATGCATCAGGATCCCGGCGTCGAGCCCGACGATGTCGTCACGCTCCTGGACCATCGCTCGCCACCAGGCCCGCTTGACGTTGTTCTTCAGCTCGACCCCGAGCGGACCGTAGTCCCAGACGGCGTTGATGCCGCCGTAGATCTCGCTCGACGGATAGACGAAGCCGCGCCGCTTCGCGAGCGAGACGATCGTATCCAGCTCGGCGACGGCGGGCGCGACGTCACTCGGCGAGTCGTTGGGAGCCTTGGCCACAGGGCGCTCCTCCGAGGCGGCCGGCCGTGGAAGGGACGGTCGCGGGGTACGTGGGCCGCGATCCTACCAGCGACGCAACCATTGGCGCACATGAACGTCTCATGGGCGATGGAGCAGCAACAGGTCCCGGACACCCGGCTGTGGATGGCATCGTTCCTGGGACTGGCACTGACGATGATCGTGATTGCGCCCGCCTGGCAGGCTTACGGGCCGCCGATCAAGTAGCGCTCAACGCCCCGGCGCGAACCTCGTCGAGGAATGCCAGCGAGCGCGGCTTGCGATCGAGCGAGAACGCCAGGAACTCGCGCACCGCGATCTCGACCTCGCGCTCGACCTCAGGCCGAACCCGAAGCGCGGCGAGCGCCTCGACGTCTAGGCGCTGGTAGGCCTTCAGCAGCTTGAGCGCCTCGAGCGACATGCCGGCGCGCTCGAACGGAGGTCCCGGACAGCGCTCGCAGAGCACGCCGCCCAGTGGCGGCATCCAGCGGTACCGCTCGTCCGCCTCGAGGAGGCGGCCGCACTCGACGCAACGATCGACCTCCGGGCGGACGCCGAGCTCGTCGGCGAGATGCATCTCGAACCAGCGGGCCACTCTGCCCGCAGCCATCCCCGCATCGAGGATCTCGTAGGCCCGCTTGAGCAGCACGTACACCGACTCGGAGGCGTGGCGCTCCTCGAGCGTGCCATCCGCGAGCTCGGCCAGGTACGACGCGGTCCCGAACGAGACGAGGTCATCGCGCATCTGCAGCCACGGGTGGACGACCGCGACCTGGGTGATCACGTCGAAGGTCCGGCCGTGGGCCAGGGCGAGGCGGAGCTCGGCGAACGGCTCCACGCTCCCGCCGATCCGCGAGGTCGGGCGACGGATGCCCTTGGCGATCGCCTTGATCTTGCCGCCGC
>CAYNNS010000217.1:0-5991 GCA_964398345.1 uncultured Gemmatimonas sp.
TTTCGCGGCCGATCCCAGGCTCGGCTTCCTCGCCCACGCGCGCGACACCGCGGCCAAGATCGCGGCCGGTGCGGTCGATCCCGCGAAGGGAGCCCGGCTCGTCTTCAACGACCGGATCGACGCCGCGCTGGCGCTGATCTTCATGACCATGGTGGTGGCGCTGCTGCTCGCCTCGATCAAGGAATGGGTGGCGATCGCGCGGGGGAGGAAGGTGCCGGTACTGAAGGAGGCGCCGTATGTGGAGACGGCGTATGCGTGAGCGGAGGGTAAGAGGGAAAGAGGGTAAGCGGGTAAGTGACGACCCTTCCCTCGTACCCTCTTACCCTCTTACCCTCTTCCAGGCCTTCAAGCGCATCGTCGGCATGCCGGACTATGCGGGTTATCTCGCCCACGCCAGCGAGCAGCACCCCGACTGTCCGCTCCTGAGCGAGCGGGAGTTCTACGACCAGTACCTCGCTGCGCGCTATGCCGGCGGCGGGTCACGCTGCTGTTAACCAAGGAGATCGCGATGTCCCGAGCTACGCTGCTCGCAGGGCTGTTCGGCTTGACCCTGATGGCGCCGGCCCTGGCCGCTCAAGACAAGATCACCCTGAAGCTCCGGCCCGCACCCAACCAGGTCATCCACATCGGCATGAAACAGGAGATGGCCTTCACTGCTACGGCGGAGGGGCTGCCCAACGGCCCCATGAAGATCGACGGCGCCACCGCGTTCAGCGGCACCCAACGGGTCGGGTCACCTGATGCACAGGGGAAACTGGTCGCGTCGATGCGGATCGATTCCATGACGATCTCCGTGCTGCTGAACGGCAGCCCGATGCCGGCGCCGCCGCTCGACTCCCTGAACGGCCAGACCGTGTCGGTGACCTACGATGCGGACGGGAAGCTGCTGGACGTCCAGGCGAGCGGGATAGGAGAGGCCGCGTCGGCCAGTATCCGAGGCATGCTGGGCGCGTTCTCCGGCAGTTTGCCGAACGCCAACCTCGGCATCGGCGACACCGTCAGCACCCCGCTCAACCTGACCATCCCGATCCCCGCCCTCGGCGGCGGGTCGGGGGCCAGCCTCCAGGGCCGCAACGTGTTTCAGCTGCTCGAGCTCTCCCACGACGGCGCCGACCGGATCGCGAAGCTCAAGCTGACCACCGACGCCACGATGAGCGGCTCCGTCACCATGCACATGACGGGCAGTGGGACGATGGATTGGAACGTCGACAAGGGTTTCGTAAAGAACGGGGTCACCGGTATGAACACCGAAATGACCCTCACGATCCCGGGCGGCGGGACGATGCACATGACCGGGACGATCAAGGTAACGGTTACGGGCGAGTCGAAGTCGCCCTGAACCTCCTGGCCACCGGGAGCCACGCGAGGAGGACCCCGGCCAGCACCACGGCGGAGAGCTGGAGCGCCGCCGGTCCTCCCGTCCTGGTATAGACCGCACCGAACGCAATGCCCGCCGGCAGCGCCGCTAACCCGGCAACCGCCTGGTAATCGCCGAAGCCCCGGCCAGTGCGGATCGGCGCCAGCTGTCCCACCACCACCCGCTCGGCGGGCTCGGTGAGTCCGGCCACCAAGCCATACACGAGAAAGACACCGAGCGCCGCGAGCCGCCCCAGCGCCGTGGCCAGCAGCAGCGCCACGCCCAGGTACACCGCGATGCCAAGGGCATAGCTCCAGCGCGGCCCGATCCGGTCGGTGAGCAAGCCCCCGGGATAGGAGGAGCTGCTGCGAATGACATGGAGGGCGGCCCAGGCGAGCGGGATGGCGGCCACCGGCACGCCGAGCTGCTGCAGGCGGAGGAGCAACAGGGTCTCGGGTAACCGCGCGACGCTGAGCAGGACTAATACGAGCGCCGGGATCCAGTACGAAGCCCCCACGGCATCGACCCTTGGCTCTGCTGTCGGCGTCGGACGGCTTTTCCCGTTCGCTGTTGACCGTTCGCCGCTGACGCCTCTCAGCGCCACGAGCAACACCAGCACCGCCAGCACCCCCGGCAGCGCACTCCACCCGATCACGTCGCGCACGCCCACGCTCGCCTGGAGCAGCGCCCACGCCGCGAGCGAGCCCAGCACGGCGCCGAGGTGATCCAGGGCGCGATTGAAGCCGAAAGCGCGCCCCCGCTGCGATGGCTCTGTCACGGCGGCGAGCACCGCGTCGCGCGGGGGCGTGCGCAAGCCCTTGCCGATCCGGTCGACCACCCGGAAGCCTACCACCTGCCATGCCGACGAGGCCAATGAGATGACCGGGCGAATTAGAATGGCTACGCCATAACCCGCCAGAATGAGCGGCTTGGTCCAGCCCTTCCGGTCGGCCAGCCGCCCGCTGACCGATTTCACCAGCGCCGCGGTGAGGTCGGCGGCACCGTCGAGCGCGCCCAGCGCGAGAGCCGTGCCGCCGAGGGTTCCGGTGATGAATGCCGGGAGCACGGGGTACACCATCTCGCTCGCGAAATCGTTGAAGAGCGAAACCAGCGAGAGCCCCTTGACTGGGCCGGGCAGCGCCTGGCGCTCAGCCATCGAGGCCCATGCCCCAGCGAATCAGCGGCACCGGCAGCCCGCCGTAGCTCAGCACTTCGCCATGGAACTCCTGCAGGCTGAACTCGGCGCCCCGGGCATCGGCGACGTCATTGCGCAGCCGCCTGAGCTCCTGGCGGCCGAGCAGCGCGGCGCAGGCGGCGGTGGGACGGCAGGCGATCCGGCGCAGGTCCGCCAGCGCCGTTGCGGCCCCGAAGGGGACCCCCGCGGTGAGCTGCGCCACCGCCTCCGCGGCGGTGAGCTGCCGGGTATGAAAGCCCAGATCGACCAGCGCGAGCTGCACGTCGCGCAGGAATAACACGCGCTCGGCGAGCCGCGCCTCGGGGTCGTCGCCGAGGCCCAGCTCCGCCATGAGGTCGGCGGCATACAGGCTCCAGCCCAGCGGCGTGCTGGTCGCGGCGATGTGGCGGCGCACCAGCCCCGGCAGCGTGTCGCGCTGGGTACGATGCTGGTGGGCGCCGGGGATCCCCAGCCGGGCCGCGGGCCAGGGCAACAGCGCGAGATCGGCGTCCCCCAGCAGCACGGCGGCCGGGCTGCCCAGGCCCGCGGCGCGGTAGCTCGCGAGGGGCTCGAGCACCGCGGCGACGGGATGCTCCGGCTCGAGCGCGAGCGGCGGCGCTTCACAGTCGAGTCCGTGGGCTGAGAGAATTCTGGCATTGCCGGCCAGCGCGTCGTGAAACTCGCTGGCGAGCTCGCTCCAGACCGGAGCCTCGTTCCAGAGCTTTGCGTAGAGCTCGGCCCAGGATCGTGCCGGGTCGAGCTCGGCGGCGAGCGCATCGAGCTCGGCTTCGGTTTCCGCCACGAGCCGGAGCGCCCCGCGATGCAGCTCCGCGCTGTTGTGAATGCTGGCGTGCTCGTAGTGCAGCCGCCGGTCCACCTCGTCCTCACCGACGGCCCCGGCGTGCGGGTCAGGATCCACTGGCAGGGCGCGGAGCGCGGCGGCAAACTGCTCCAGCGCGCTGCGCGCTTCGGCCAGGGCCTGGGCCGCTTCGGCGGGAGCGGCGGTCCAGGCGGCACCGAAGCGCGTCTCGGTCTGGTCCAGCAGGGGCGCGAACGCCGCGAGTTGCGCGAGCGCGGTGTCGACCAGCACCGGCGGGGGCTTCTGCAGCGTGTCCCGCGCCGCACCCAGAAATCCCGGCGCCGCCCGCAGCCGCTCGAGGGCCGCGTCAGCCGCGGCGTTGGGATCCGAGCGGGCAAGCAGGACCCCCAGGGCGCGGTACAGGTGCTCCACCCAGAGCGCGGGGTTGCGCTGCCAGGGGTGCTCGTGCTCGAAGCGGAAGAGTAACACGCGCAGGTGGTCGAGCAGCGCGGTCCGGTCGATCTCGTCGGCGGTGTCGTCGACCTCCAGCTCCTCCGCCGCCCCCGCGATCGCCTTCAGCGCGGCGACCTGCTGCCGCAGGGAATCGGCGTCGTAGGCGCCCAGCCGGCCGTCCTGTTGGGTCACCCCGGCCCGGCTCGCGGCGGCGGGATCGAAGTGCCACCAGAGATCGAGAAAGGAGCGGCAGAGCTGATCGGTTGCTGCCACTAGCCGCCGCCGGCGAGCTCGCTGTGATCGGCGAGGCTTGCATTGCCGCGGAAGTTGCGGACCGCGACCTCGTTGCCGAGCATGCTCTGGGTGAGCTGCACCTTGGAGAGCTCGCAATCGGCACCGATGATGGCGTGCGAGATGGTGGAGTCCTCGATCGGCGTGCCGCGCTCGATCGTGACGTTGGGACCGATCGTCGAGCGTGAAATCGTGACCCCGTCCTCGATGAGCACCGGCTCGTGCAGCGTCACACCGGGGAAGCCGCCGTGCCTCGCAGCGCCTTTCCGCAGCAGGATCTCATTGGTCTCGAGCAGCGTCTCCAGCTTGCCGCAGTCGTACCACCCCGCCACCTCCGCGGCGAGAATCCGGCGGCCGTGCTCGATCATCCACTGGAAGGCGTCGGTGAGGAAGTATTCGCCCTGGTTCTTGGGCGCCGTGAGGACGTGGTCGACCCCCTGCCAGAGCGCCGCCACGTCCTTGATGTAGTAGAGCCCGATGTTCGCGAGCTTGCTGATCGGCTCCTTTGGCTTCTCCACGATGCGGGTCATGTAGCCCTTCGCGTCGGTCACCACGACGCCGAAGCGCTGGTAATCCTCGACTTCCTTGGCCCAGATGATCCCGTCGGCATCGGTGCGGTTAATCAAGCTGAGATCCGCCTCGAAAACCGTGTCCACAAAAATGATGAGCACCGGTCCGTTTACGTGGGGCCGAGCCAGGTTGATCGCCCCGGCGGTACCGTCCTGCACCTTCTGCTCGATGTAGCGGCAGGGAATGCCGTAGCGGCCCGTGGCGTATTCCTCGACCTGCTCCTTGAGGTGACCGGTGATGAAGATCAGCTCGGTGACGTCGAGGCCGGAGAGCGTGTCCATCACCCAGTCCATCACCGGCCGGCCCGCCACTTTGAGCATCGGCTTGGGCACGAGGTGGGTGTGCGGCCGCAGGCGGGTGCCCTTGCCGGCGAGCGGAATGATGACTTGCACGCTCAGCTCCTTCCGTAGCGGTCGGACAGCCGGACCAGATCGTCGAGCTCCGCGGTGGAAGCTTCCAGCACGTCGCTGTCGACGATCGCTTCGATCTGGTGGACTAACCCGGGCGGAATGTGGACCGATTCTCCCGCCCGGAAACGGCGCTCCACCAGCGTCGTCGGGGTACCCGGCGTGCCGCGGCCGCCCATCCGGAGCAGCAGCTCGCCACTGAGGACGTGCAGCGTCTCATCCTTCACGTTGTGATACTGGCAGCTCAGCACGTGGCCGGCATTCACGTGCAGGATCTTGCCGGCGTAACGATCGGTGCGGGCCCAGACCAGCTCGTACCCCCAGGGCTTCTCGACCTTGTAGGGCGGCTTGGCGTCTGCCACTAGTCCTCCGCGATGGTGAGCTCGAACGAAGCGGGCGAGGTGATGCATTCGCGCACACAGACGCCGCAGCCGACGCAGCCCTCGCGGCGGAGCACCGGATGTCCCGCTTCATCCAGAGCGAGGGCGCGCTCGCCCACGGGACAGGCATCCACGCAGACCCGGCAGCTGGTCCCCTGAAACGTGACGCAGCGCTCGGGCACGAATTCGAGCACGCCCATGCGATACCCGATCCAGCCGTTTTCCGGCCAGGTGAGCGCACCGGTGGGACAGGCGCGCACGCAGGGCATGTCTTCGCAGACGATGCAAGGCTGGCTCTTGGGATCGATCCACGGGGTCCCCGCCGCGAGCCCGCTGCTCGCGGGGAGGTACTTGATCGCGTGGGGCGGGCAGACCGGCTCGCAGGCGCCGCAGCGGGTGCAGGCAGCGAGGAAGGCCACCTCGGGCAGCGCGCCGGGGGGGCGCCCGTGTTTCTCCGGGGCGAGGCGTTTTTCGGTCTGCTGCAGCAGCCGCTCGCCCCATTCGCCGATGCTCTGGCGAAAGAAATCCCGGCGGTCGCCGGGGAGTCCGAGCAGCTCACG
>CAYNNS010000218.1:0-5975 GCA_964398345.1 uncultured Gemmatimonas sp.
GGGGGGGGTCTCGGGCGGTGTTCACCGGCCGGGCTTGGGCTGACCGCCGAGTTCCGGACCAAGTTGGACGGCGACGCGGGCGGCGGGGCGGCGTTCTCGATCTACGGGGTAACCCGCGCGCCGATCAAGTACGTCGGCCTCGGCGAGCAGCTCGACGCGCTCGAGCCCTTCCATCCCGAGCGGATGGCGGGCCGGATCCTCCAGCAGGGCGACATCCTCAGCCTGGTCGAAAAAGCCCAGGCGACGGTGAGCGAAGCGGAAGCCCGCAAGCTCGCGAAGAAAGCCGTCTCGAAGAAGGGCCTGGATCTCCAGGACTTCCTGACGGCGATGAAGCAGATGCAGAAGCTGGGGCCGCTCAAGAGCGTGCTCGGCATGATGCCGGGGGTCAACTCGGCGATGCTCAAGCGCGCGAACCTGAACGACGACCGGATCAAGCACGTCGAGGCCATCGTGCTCTCGATGACCCCGGAGGAGCGCGCCGAGCCGGAGCTGATGAGCGGGTCGCGGCGGCTCCGGGTGGCCAAAGGCTCCGGGCGCTCGGTGCAGGAGGTGAACCAGCTGCTGTCGCAGTTCAAGCAGATGCAGAAGGTCATGAAGGTGGCGGGCAAGCCGGGGATGAAGCTGCCGTTCGGTCCCCGCTTTCCCGGCTGAACCAGCAAAGGGAAAGAGTCACGCATGAGCACTCGGATTCGCCTCCGCAAGATCGGCCGGAAGAAGGTGCCGCTCTATCGCATCGTGGTCACCGACCGGGAGTCGCCCCGCGACGGGCGCTTCATCGCCATCCTCGGGACCTACGATCCGAAGCAGGAAGGCGCCAGGAAAGTCGTGGTCGACGTCGACCGGGCGAAGAGCTGGCTGGCCAAGGGAGCCACGCCGACCGACACGGTGCACGCGCTGCTCAAGTCGGCCGGCGTCATCGCCCAGTCGGCCTGATGCCCGCGGAGGAGACGCGCCACCTCGTGGTGGGGCGGCTCCGCAAACCGCACGGGCTCAAAGGCGACTGCGCGGTCTTTCCGCTGACCGACGAACCGGAGCGGGTCTTCGCGCCGGGACAGTCGCTGTGGATCCGCAATCTGGGGGGGGGGGAAGGGGCCGGGCCTTTGATCGTGGGGCGGGGCCGGCCCTACCATCGGGGTTGGCTGCTGGCGTTTCGCGATCACCTGCAGATCGCAGCGGTGGAGCCGTGGAAGGGCCATTTTCTCGCCGCTGAGCCCGGTGGGTTGCGGGCGCCCGAGGCGGGTGAGGTATACCTTCACGAACTGGCCGGGTTCACGGTGCGCGACGCGGCGGGAGCGGTACTGGGGCTGGTGAGCAAGGCGATCGAAGCTCCCGGCGGATTGCTGCTCGAGGTGCAAGGCCCGAAGCGCGAGTTCCTGGTGCCGTTCCGCAAGGAGTTCGTCGTCGCAGTGGACCGGGAACAGCGAAGCTTGAAAGTGCAATTGCCCGAAGGCCTGCTGGACGCTTGAGGGGTCACCGGTCACGGGTCACTGGTCACGGGTTACTGTTGTGCTGATCAACGTGGTGACGCTGTTCCCCGAGGCGCTGGGCCCTTTCCTGGCGACGAGCATCCCGGGACGGGCCGAGCAGGCTGGATTGGTGCGGTACCGGCTCGTCCAGCTCCGGGATTTCAGCCACGACCGGCATCAGACCGTAGACGATACGCCCTACGGTGGCGGCGCGGGGATGGTGCTCAAGCCCGAGCCGTTTTTCGAAGCGGTGGAATCGCTGGGGTCTCGGCAGGGTCCGCTGGTGCTGTTGTCGGCGCGGGGCGCGCGCTTCACGCACCAGCACGCGGTGCGCTACTCGCTGGTGCCGGAGCTGACGCTGCTCTGCGGTCACTACAAGGACGTCGACCAGCGGGTGGTCGACGGGCTGGGCGCCGAAGAGCTCTCGCTCGGCGATTTCGTGCTGAGCGGCGGCGAGCCGGCGGCGCTCTGCGTCATCGACGCGGTGGTGCGGCTGCTCCCCGGTGTGCTGGGCGATCACGAATCGGCGAGCGGCGATTCACATTACGACGGGCTGTTGAGCCCGCCGAGCTATACCCGGCCGCCGGAGTACCGCGGCCTCGCGGTTCCCGAGGTGCTGCGCTCGGGAAATCACGCGGACATCGCCGCCTGGCGGCAGCGCGAAGCCGAGCGGCTGACCGAGCTGCGAAGGCCCGATCTCTGGGCCCGCTGGCATTCCGAAGGAGGAGACGACCATGGAACGAGTGAAGACAATCGCCCGTGAGGGCCTGCGGACGGACCATCCGCAGTTTGCGCCCGGAGACACCGTGCGCGTGATGGTCCGGGTGCGCGAGGGCGACAAGGAACGCCTCCAGGCGTTCGAGGGTGTGGTTGTCGGGCGGCGGGGTGGTGGCGCGGACGAGACTTTTACGGTGCGTAAGCTGTCGGCGGGCGTGGGGGTCGAGCGGATTTTCCCGCTGCACGGCCCTTCGATCGGCTCGATCGAGCTGGTGCGCCGGGGCCGGGTGCGCCGTGCCAAGCTCTACTACCTCAACGCGCTCTCCGGCAAGGGCGCGCGGATCCGGGAGAAGAAAGACCAGTAACCCGGTGAGCCTGGCAGCCGCGCCTCGGCCCACCCTCAAGCGCGAAAAGCTCGCCTGGGCCGAGCAGCGGCTGCTGGTGGGAATCGATGAAGTCGGCCGCGGCCCACTGGCGGGACCGGTGGTAGCCGCGGCCGTCGTGTTTCCGCCCGGGATGCGCCGCATCCGCGGCGTCCGCGACAGCAAGGTTCTGCCCCTCGACCAGCGGGAGCGGCTGGCGCTGCTGATCCGGGCCGGCGCGATCCGTATCGGCCTCGGCGCGGCCTCGACGCGGGAGATCGACCGCCGCAACATCCGGATCGCGAGTGCGCTCGCCATGCGGCGCGCGGTGCGCCGCGCGCTCGGGGAGACTGTCTCGGCGGCGTATCACCTGGTGATCGACGGGCTGCCGCTGCCGGAGATGGGCTATCCGCACGAAGCGGTGATCGATGGCGACGCGCTCTGCTACAGCGTGGCGGCCGCGAGTATCGTGGCGAAGGTGGTGCGCGACCGGCTGATGCGGAGGCTCGCGCTCAGGTATCCGGCGTACTGCTGGGAGACCAACGTCGGCTACTGCACCCCGGAACACCTCGACGGGATCTGCCGCGCCGGCGCGACGCGGCATCACCGCATCAGCTTCGCGCCGGTGGCGCAGCACGAGCTGTGGGGCAGTCGCCACTAATTCCACTAGTTTTCACTAATCCGGGGGCGTAGCTCAGTTGGTAGAGCAGCGGGCTTTTAACCCGTAGGTCGTGGGTTCGAGTCCCACCGCCCTCACTACTGGTTGGCAGAGGGGCAGTAGCGCTACGGTGTGAGAAAAAGGCGCAGCGTCCCATTGCCGTCCTCGCTGTTCAGCGCTTCCACCTCGATCCCCATCACGCCGCTCTTGGGATAATCCACGTGCAGCCCGTCGCTGCGCCCCGTGAGCAGCAGCGACGCCAGCTCGCCCATCCACGGCTCGTGCCCCACTAGCGCGATGGTCGCGTCGGGGCTCAGCTCACCCACCTCCTCCGCAATCCGCGCAAGATCCGGCACGGCGGCGAGGGCCTCGCACGCCACGCGGGCGCTCTTCGGAAGTCCGGTTTCCTCCGCCAGAATGCGAGCCGTCTGCCAGGCCCGCTTCCAG
The DNA here is from genome assembly GCA_964398345.1 of uncultured Gemmatimonas sp. GTDB lineage: Bacteria > Gemmatimonadota > Gemmatimonadetes > Gemmatimonadales > GWC2-71-9 > JABFSM01. The sequence continues at coordinate 3,651 of CAYNNS010000218.1, forward strand.
GGACTGCTGAAGACCTTGTCGGGCACCAGCTTCCGCCGCCGCAGCTCCTTGCTGATCCGAGCCTGCGCCTTCTTGCCCTTAGGGACCAGCGGCCGCAGCATGTCATCGGGGTAATCCGTCGCGCTTTGCTCCGCGGCCTGAGCGTGGCGAACCAGTAGCAACAGCATTAGGGGTCTCCTCGGCGCATGTGTAGCTGATCGCTGCGTTTCAAGTTAGGTTTTCACCTCGTACGGCGATAGCTGCGCCGTCCTGCCACCCCTGCCGGAGTTCGCATGGCCAATCCCGCAATTGCCCGCTCCCCCACGCCCCTCCACACCGTGACGATCTGGATCGACGGGGAGTGGCACAGTAAGGACAGCGCCCGAGTTTCCGTGTTCGACCACGGACTGCTGTATGGGGATGGGGTCTTCGAGGGCATCCGGGTCTACGCCGGGAAAGTCTTCAAGCTGAAGGAACACCTCGACCGGATCTATGACTGCGCCCACGCCATTCTCCTCAGCGTGCCGATGCCGAAGCACGCCTTCGGTGCGGTCATCGAAGAGGCGGTCAAACGCTCCGGTCTGCAGGAAGCCTACATTCGCCCCATCATCACCCGCGGCATCGGCGACCTCGGCGTCGACCCGCGCAAGTGCCCCCAGCCGACCATGATCGTGATCGTCGACGCGATCAACATCTGGCCGCCGGAGCGTTACGAGCAGGGACTCTCGGTCATCACCGCGGGGACGCCGATCCCGCACCGCGAATCGCTCTCGCCGCGCGTCAAGTCGCTCAACTACCTCTCGCACTGCATGGCCAAGATGGAAGCCAACGTCGCGGGAGCCGACGAGGCGCTGATGCTCGATTCCGGCGGCCACGTCGCCGAGGGCACCGGGCAGAACATCTTCGTGGTGAAGGGCGGGGTGTTGCGGACGCCGCCGCTGCACGCGGGGATTCTGGCCGGAGTAACCCGCAGCGTGGTAATGCAGCTCGCGGAGGAAGCCGGGCACACCGTCAAGGAAGACATGCTGAACCGCTTCGACGTCTACACCGCGGACGAAGCCTTTCTCACCGGCACCGCGAGCGAGATCGCGCCGATCCGCTCCTACGACGGCCGCGCGATCGGCTCGGGAAGGGCCGGCCCGATCACCCGCGACCTGCGCGCCCGCTTCATGGAGTACGTCAGAAAGTAACCGGTGACCGGTGACCGGTCGCCGGTCACCGCTTCCTCGCCGCGAGCACGGCTGCGTGCAGCAACCGGGCGAGATCCGCGTGCAGCGCCACGCCGTGCTCGCGCCTGGGGATCCCCCGGGTCAATACCACCAGCACATACGGCCTGCCGTCCGGCGGGTAGATCAGCGCGGCGTCGTGCCACGTCGCCGTGATCTCTCCGGTCTTGTGGGCGACCCGCGTGCCGGGCGGCAATCCCGCGGGAATCCCGTCGTTGAGCTCCTGGGCGTCCAGAATCTCGAGCAGCTCCTTCCCCGTGGCCGGGCTCGTGGCGCGCCGCGTTGCGATCGCGAGCAGCAGCCGCGCGAGGTCCTGTGCGGTGGTGGTGTTGTTGAGCCCCTTCTCGAACGCCTTGCCGTCTTCCACGCCGCGCAGCACCACCATGGAATCGGTGCCGAGCTTGCGGATCGTCGCGGTGATCTTCGCTGGATCGAGCCGCTCCACCAGGAGATTGGTGGCGAGGTTGCTGGAGCGCACGATCATGCGCGTGGCGAGCTGCCGCAGCGACCACCTGGTGCCGATCGCCGCGTACACGGTGGAGTCGCTGTCGGAATTGGGATCCAGCGTATACGCCGATCCATCCACGATCGAGGCGAACGAGTTGCGCACCGTCAGCGAGTCGTTCCAGTCGAGCTCATGGGCATCGATGCGGCGACCCAGCTCGATCAGCACGCCGAGCTTCATGGTGCTGGCCGCGTGGAATCGCAACGTGGGGTTGAGCGATACCCGGAGGCCTGACACCGGATCCTGCAGCACCACCGCGACGGTGGCTCCGCTGTCCCTGGCGATGCGGGCCCGCGCAGCACTCTGCAGCGCGGCGCTGGTGTCCGAAGCTGCACCAGTCGTGATCCAGAACAGGCCGAGGGCAAGCATGACATAAAGATAGCGCTCGGATCGCAACCTTCGGCCTGCTTCCTGCATCACACCTGGTATTGCGTCCCGTTGTTCGGTCCACTGGAGAGGGGTAGTTTCTCGCATGCGGCTGCGGCTCGCACTTCCCGCTCTCATTCTGCTGGCGTCCTGTGCTCCTCACGGCACCGGGATGCCTGCGCCGTTGCCGCAGGCGCCGCCGCCCGCGCCCGCTCCGGCGCCGGTGGCCGCGCAACCGGTCGTCGATTC
>CAYNNS010000219.1:0-5969 GCA_964398345.1 uncultured Gemmatimonas sp.
CCCCCGCGGCCCCGCGCGATAGGTAGGTCGGCCTCTCCGCCGCGCCGGGCGGCAAGCTGGTCCAGCGCATCCACCTGCTGTCCTCGGGAGAGCGCACGCTGGTGGCCGTCTTGCTGCTGTTCAGCATCTACCTCAGCAAGCCGAGCCCCTTCTGCCTGCTCGACGAGGTCGATGCGCCGCTCGACGATTCCAACGTGGGCCGCTTCACCGCCCTGCTCGACAATTTCAAGGCGAGCACCCAGTTCATCGTCATCACCCATAACCCGCGCACCATGCAGGCCGCCGACGCGGTCTACGGCGTCACCATGCAGGAGCCCGGCGTATCCACCATCGTGGGCGTGCGGCTGGGCGACCGCGAGCCGGCCGCCCTGAGTGCCTGATCGCCTGACCCCTTGCTCATCATTCTGCGCAGCGATGCGAGCGCTGCCGATCAGGCCCGCGTCGTCGCGCTAATCAGCTCCCTCGGCTTCGAGTCGCAGGCCATCGCCACGGCCCGGCGTATTGCCGTGGCGGTGGTGGGCAACGATGGCCGCCTCGACGCCGCGCGGTTCAGCGCGCTGCCGGGTGTCGAAGAGGTCATTCCCCTCTCCAGGCCCTACCGGATGGTGGCGCGCGAGTGGCGCCCCGAGCCGACCGTCGTGACGTTGCGCGATGGCCAATCCGTCGGCGGGACGCCGCTGTTTCTCGTCGCGGGTCCCTGCTCCGTGGAGAGTGAGTCCCAGCTGTTCGCGACGGCGCGCGCGGTGCAGGCGGCCGGCGTCCGGGCCCTGCGTGCGGGGGCCTTCAAACCCCGAACTTCACCCTATGCGTTCCAGGGCCTGGGCCGCACCGGGCTGGAGCTGCTCGCCCGGGTCCGTGACGAGCTCGGGTTGCTGATCGTGACCGAGGCGCTCGACGAGGACAACCTGGATCAGGTCGCCGAGGTCGCGGATGTCGTGCAGATCGGGGCGCGCAACATGCAGAACTTCGCCCTGCTCAAGCGCGCCGGTCGCGCCGGCAAGCCGGTGCTGCTCAAGCGCGGCCTGACCGCCAGCCTCACCGACTTGCTGCTCTCCGCCGAGTATGTGCTGTCGGAGGGGAACCCCAACGTCATTCTGTGCGAACGGGGCATCCGCGGACTGGAGGCCTCGCGAACCATCTTCGACCTGAATGCCATCCCTGCCGTGAAATCGCTCTCTCACCTCCCAATCCTGGCCGACCCGAGCCACGCCACCGGCAAGCGCGCTCTGGTGCCCGCAGCCGCGAGAGCCGCCGTCGCGGCGGGAGCGGACGGCCTGCTGATCGAAGTCCACGTGCAGCCCGATGCGGCGCTCTCGGACGGGGCACAGAGCCTCTACCCCGAACAGCTGCAGCTGCTGATGAGTGAACTGTCCGGCATCGCGAAGGCCGTCGGACGGGAGCTGGGGACCCGGTGAGCCGCTCGCGCTTCGGGTTACTTCTCGGGCTCGCGCTGCCCGGACTTGCGGGATCGCTCCAGGCCCAGGATGCGGTGGCCGCGGTGCGGCGCGCGGGCACGACCTATCGCAGCCTCACCTCTCTCCAGGCCGATTTCATACAGGTGATTCAGGACCCGGGGGTGGGAGACACGCTCAAGAGCACCGGCCGCCTCTATCAGGCGGGCGCCAACGCGTTCGCGATGCGGTTCGACGACCCACCCGACGAGGCGATCGTGATCGACGGGAAGTTCGTCTGGGTCTACACGCCGAGCTCGACGCCGGGACAGGTCATTCGCATGCGCATGGAGACCGACCCCGTCTACGGTGCCAATTTGCTGGCCAAGATTCTCGACCGCCCCGCGGAGCGCTATCGCCCGACCTGGCTGCGCGCCGACACGCTGGGCGGCCGCGCCGTGGGGGTCGTGGCGATCGTCCCCACGGGCGAGAGTCTCAACTATTCTAAGGCGGTCCTCTGGCTGGATCAGGAGTCGGCGCTGCCGCGGCGCATCGAGCTCACGGAATCCGGGGGCGTGCGGAGGATCCTGACCCTGACGCACCTCAAGCCCAACGGCGCGATCGACAAGACGGTCTTCGAGTTCAAAGTCCCGAAAGGGGTCCGCGTCGTCGACCAGTAGCGCGCCGGTCGCGGGTTAGGACCCCGTCATCAGCTTCTTGAGCACCATCTGGTGAATCCGGTACTCCAGCCGCCCGGTGGTCTCGCACGGCATCGGCTGGCGCGATCCTTCGCTCACGTTCACCGCTCCCGCCAGATACGCGGTCCGCAAGACGACACCGTGGTCGCCTTTGGGTATGAGCGTCGACCAGATGTTCATGTAGACCCGATAGAAGTCCGCGTTCGGCCCTGTCATGCTGTCGCCGCAGCTCAAGTAGGTCGAGATCTGCTTGCCGCCGATGCTGTTCTGGCGGTAGAACATCTGGCTGCCCAGCTGACCGGCAGCCGAGTCCTTCACTTCCATCGGTATCTTGAGCTCCGTATAGACGCCCAGCAGGGCCTGGTAAACTTTGGCCGCCGGGAACGGGACGTCGTACGGGGTGCCCATCGTATCGCTGAGCACCTGGGTCAGCTGCCCCGGTACCACGACCACGACTCGGTTGCGTTGCGCGGCGGTGGGAATCGCGCCCAGCAAGCTGAGCGCTGCCATCAGGTAGCTTCGCGGAATACCCATCGGCAGCCTCCTACGGTTTGCTGCTCAGCAGCGCGAGCACCTCGGCCTGCGAGCCCGCGTGTTCCAGGAGTCTCCGCGCCTCCGCCAGAGCGAGATCGGAGTGATTGGTTTCCGCGATCTCCCGGTCGGGGACAATCCCTCCCCCGCCGAGCAGGACCCGCCCGGCATCGCTCTTCACCTTCGGGACCGGCAGAGTGTCGCTCGACGCGCTGCGCTGGGACCGCTGAATCTGCCGCCCGCTCGGGGTGATCCAGAGCGCGGTGGTCAGGCTGAGCGTCGCACCCGCTCCCAGAGGAAATGTGCTCTCCGTCACGCCGTGCCCGAAGGAACCGCTGCCCAGGATGGCGGCGCGGTCATGATCCTGCAGCGCTCCGGCAACGAGTTCGGCCGCCCCCGCGGTTCCGGCGTCGATCAGCACGGCCAGCGGCATCCCGTCGAACGGCGAAGGAGTCGAATCCGTGAATCGCGCGGTGGGGCCGGACGGGCGGCCCCGGCTCAGGGCGAGCGTCGCACCCTGAGGAAGAAACAGATCCGCGAGCGCGAGAGCGTCCTGGAGCTCCCCGCCGACGGTCGAGCGCAGATCGAGCACCAGTGACCGGGCGCCCTGCGATCGCAACGCGGTGAGCGTCCGGCGGACGCTGTCGGCGATTCCGGGGAGCGGCTGCCGCACCCGAATCCGGGCAACGCCTCCGGAGAGCAACGACGCCTCCAGCAGCGGCAGCCGCGGGAGCGGGCTCCGGGTTACCGCAAGGTTGAGCGGCCCCCGAACTCCGCCGCGACGCAGGCGCAGAGTCACTGCCGTGCCTGGCGGTCCCCGAAGGGCCGCGAGGAGTCGGTCGATCCGGTTGGCATCTGCGATGGTGCTGTCGACGCCGATGAGACGATCGCCCGATTGAACTCCGGCCGAATCGGCGGCCGATCCCGGAACCGTGGCGACAATGACCACCAGGCCGTCGCGGCGGTCGAGATAGAGACCGGGGGGAACGGCGCTGCCCTCGAGAGGCGGCGCGACTTCTCCCGGAAACAGGAGCACGGCATAAGGGTCGTCCAGCTCATCGATCACCCCGGCTGCCGCCCGGCGATACAGCTCCTGTTCATCCAACGGATCCACCGCGGAGGTCTTGACCTTGCTGAAGACCTGTTCGAAGAGGCGGGGGCCGGCGTCTTTGGGGGGCTCCGTGAGCACCACCCGCCGGCTGAGCGACCACACCCCGACCCCCAGGCCAACGGCGACCACGAGCAGAGCGGGCAGCGCCACCCAGCGCCAGCGCATGGGCTAGCTCGCTCCCGCCGGCTGCAGAGCCGGCCGGGCGGCCAGCACCGCATCCCAGGCACGCGCTTCCAGCTCTGCGATCGGAAGGGTCGCGTCGAGGTGAATGACCCCGGGCCCGCGTTCCTCGCGATACCGCGCGGCGACGCGCTGATGAAAATCGAGCGGCTCACGGTCGAGCCGGTCGCGCCGCTTGCCCGAGGCCAGCTGGCGCGCCGACCCAATTTCGGGAGCGAGGTCGAGGATCAGCGTGAGATCTGGGGACAGTCCGCCGGTGGCCGCGGCATTGACCCAGGAAACCATGGGCAGCGGCAGGCCGCGACCGCTTGCCTGGTACGCGAGAGTCGAAAGGTCGTAACGGTCGCTCACCACGACTTTGCCCGCGGCGAGAGCGGGACGAATGATCTGCCCGACGAGATCCGCCCGCGCGGTGGTGAGATACAGCAGCTCACGCTCCGGGGTCCAGCTCCGATCGGAATGCAGCAGCTCTTGCCGGAGCGCTTCGGCGGCCGGCGTGCCGCCGGGTTCTCGGACCAGGACGGGATCGTGTCCGGCCGACCGCAGGCGCTCACCCAGCGCCGTGGCCAGCGTTGTCTTGCCGGCGCCCTCCGGACCCTCCAGAACGACGAAGAAGCCTTCGCTCATGCCAGCGTGATGATGCTGCTGCTCGCGCCGCGCTCGATGCCCACGCTCATCTGCTGGTTCACCTTAGTCATCAGTTTCTCGTAGTTGGCACGGGCAATGACGTAGGCCTGGCCCTGGGTGCTCACCTCCAGATCGCGCACGGCCGCCTCGTAGGCGGTGACGGTCGCTTCATCGGGGAGCTTCTTCTGGGCCACCTGTTCGTCAATCTGGCGTGCCAGCTGGTCGATTTTCTCGAGCCGGCCTCGTGTCTCGGCATCGTCCTGCAGAGTTTTCTCGGCACGCCGCAGGGTCTGGTACTCCGGGGATTGTCCGATGAGTCGGCCAAGCTCCTGGGCTTTTTCTTCGATCATCTGGGTTCCAGGATTGAGGATGATGCGCCGAGCTGCGCACTCAAGTAACGCGGACGTCCAAAGAGGTCTTTCCACACACCGACGTCGCCGTACCCCGCGGCTCGCGCCAGGGATGCGACCGCTTCCCCGCGGGTGGAATCTAGCTCCATCACGAGCCAGCCTCCCGGCAGCAGCAGGCGCGCGGCGTCGGCGAGCACACGGCGCGAGGCAGCGAGGCCATCCGGACCGCCGAGCAGAGCCAACGCGGGCTCCCACTCCCGCACCGAGCGGTCGAGCACCGCATACTCCGCCTCGCTCACGTAGGGTGGATTGGACACCACGAGGTCGCAGGACGCCGAAGCCAGCTCGACCCCGACGTCGGACTGGACGAAGCCTACCGCCAATCCGTCCAGCTGCGCGTTCTCACGCGCCAGCTCGAGCGCATCGCCCGAAATGTCGAGCGCGACGACCTCACGGAATTCTCCCTCATCCGCCAGCGCCAGGGCGAGACAACCGGTGCCGGTGCCGAGATCGAGCGCTGTCCCCTGGCCGACACGGCGCAGGGCATGATCGATCAGCCCTTCCGATTCAGGTCGGGGGATCAGCGCGCGACGGTCGCAGCGGATCTCGAGGCGACGAAAGCCGGTGTGACCCAGTACGTAGGCGAGCGGTTCGCCGGCCAGTCGCCGCTCCACCGCCAGTCCAAAATCCGCGGCGCGAGCATTCGATGCGGCCAGATCGCGGCCGAGGTACGCGTCGCCCGGGGTGACGCGATTGAGCCAGGCCCAGAGCCGGTTGGCTTCACGCCGGGGCTTCACCACGCCGGCGGCGCGCAACTTGGCGGCAGCCGTATCGATGAGCTCGGCGACGCTCATTGCTCGGCGCGACTTGCCAGCCGCAGCTGCTTCACGATCTGGTCCAGGTCGCCGTCGAGGATAGCGGGAAGGTTGTGGACCGAAAGCCCGATGCGGTGATCGGTCACCCGGTTCTGCGGAAAGTTGTAGGTCCGGATCTTGGCCGAACGATCCCCCGTGCCGACCATCGCCTTACGGTCCCTGGCACGAGCGGCTTCCTGGTCGGCGATCATCTTGTCGAGAATGCG
>CAYNNS010000220.1:0-5964 GCA_964398345.1 uncultured Gemmatimonas sp.
GAGCCTGGTTCGGCTTCAACCTCACCCAGCGCGAGGACGACCGCGCCAACTACGACTTCTTCGACTTCTCGTTCCACTTCCCGACCCGCTTCGGCGCCGCGGTGGGGATGTTCCGCCCCTTCCGCGACAAGGCGCGCCAGGATTTCGCGTTCATGTGGGACGTGGGCACCGACACGTCGGCCGTGCAGCTGCGCCTGATCGCGGGCCTCGAGGACCTGTTCAACAATTTCTGGGAGTTCCGCCAGTACCGCAACGGCGGCGAGACCGCGCCGTACCTGCGCCACCCCTGGGAGCCCGGCCTGCGCCTGGTGATCCGCCAGCCGCGCCTGCGCGCGGAGGTCGGCGGCCGCTACCTGACGCCCTCGCGCAAGCGGATCATCGTGTCGTACGCGGACGAGTCTCTGAACAGCGTCCGCACGCTGTGGGGAACGCTCGGCTGGGCGTCACTGGACGCGCAGGCGCTGGGGCTCGACTGGGAGCTGCGCGGCACGAACCAGCAGGCGACCAGCACCGACGCGCCGTGGCTTGAGCCCGAGCTCGACAACCGGTACTTCCGCCGGCAATGGTCGTTCGCCGCGATGACTTGGGCACCGGCTATCGCGATGGTGACGTCGCCGTTGCCGCTGCCCGCCCTGACCCGAACGCCCGCGGGAATCTGGAGGGTGAAGTCGACGCTGCTCTGATGCCTGCGGGACCAGTCGCCGGAGCGGTGGGGACCATGGTAGCTGCCGTCCGAGTTGCATTCGTCCGCTGCGTCGTAGACCGCGCAGACCGTGACCCCGCCCTCCTCCCGCCGGACCACGAAGCCGACGTCCTCGATGTCGCCGCGGCGGACCTCCTTGACGGCGCGGAGCTCGACCTTGCCGCCGCCTCCCTGGGTGATGTCGATCCGGCCGTTGAACGTCGCGACCCGGACCCAGCCGCCCGCGCTCACGGCCTCGCTCAAGGTGAGGCTGCGATCATTACGTCCGACGATGGCCTGGCCGGCCAGGGAAAGGGGGGCCGCCGCCAGCAGGGTGAGAGTCGCGAAGGGGATGCGCCGCATGGTCCGTCCTCGGAAGTCAGGGGTCAGCGGAATTGGATGCCCCGACCCCGCGGAATGTTGGCGCCACGCACGGCACTCTTCCTCGCGACCGTCTCCCACGGGCCCCGATAGCGCGAACGCCACATGGGTCCCGCTTGTCACCGAGAGGAGTAGATTATTCGGCATGAACGATACCTGGCTCTCGGCCGCGCTGCAGCGTCTCGAATCCGACCGCTTCAAGGTCCGCCAGAACCATCAGGACTTCCGGGCGGTCGCCCACGTCTCCCGCTTCGAGCTGACCAAGTTCGGGAACTGCGAGACCTTCTTCGTCTTCCGGGAGTTTAAGAGCCTCGATCCGGCTGCCTTGCGGAGCTTCTCCGCGGCCGCCTTCAGCTACGCGAGAGCGTCAAAGAGTTTCCCGCTGCCGCGCGGCCTCTTCGAGGCCGTGTACGCCTTTGCCGTCGGCATCGTAGATGAGCTGGATCCCGCTTCCGCGGAGGCGGTGCGGACCGGCGAGCCACAAAAACATTGGGCCGCCGCGGAGATTCCGGTGGTGTACGAGCGGAGCGCCAACCGGCTGTGCTTCTTCGAGAAGACGCCCGTCTGGGGAGGCGCGTACTACAAGGGATTCCGCAACCAGATTCAGAAGTATCTCGGCACCGCGTAGACTCACCACGTTCCGAGGGGCAACCTCGGAACCGCAGGCTTGCAGACCTGGACAATTCAGACTAGCTCACTAGGACCCATGGAGGGCAGATGGGCTAGAATGCCATGACTCGCGCCTTCGCCGTACCGCTGCAGATGCTGTGCTTATTGCTGCTTCCCCTCCACAAAGCGGCGACTCAGAGTGCGCTCGCCGACAGCGCTAAACAGCTTGCCCAGCGGGGCGATTCGAGTTACCGCCTGGGCTCCCCGGCTGGGTACCGCGCTGCCATGTCCCTGTGGAGACGTGCCGCCGAAGCCTATCGCAGGTTAGGCGATGTCGCGGGCGAGGCCGCCCTGCAGCGCCTGCTCGGGAATGTCTTCAAGGATCAACTCGGAGAGCTCGATTCAGCCATCGCGCACCAGCGCCGCGCCTTGGAGCTCTGGCAGTCGGTCGACAATCGTTTCGAAACCGGTCGGGCGCTGTTCAACCTCGGAAACCTTTACTTCCAAACCGGAAACTGGGACCCCGGACTGGACCATGTCCAGCGCGCGCGCGCGCTGGCGAAGCAATCCGGCTTCGTCGAAATGGAAGCCTACGCCTTCGGCTCGCTCGGCTATATGCACTCCCAGCGAGGCAATACCGCCGAAGCGCTCGCGAACTTTCGAGAGGCCCTGCGCCTGATCAGGCTCGTGGGAAACCCTTCATCGGAAGGGTGGGATCTGACGCATCTGGCTGGTCTCTTCTCGTCGGCCGGGGAGTTCGATTCCGCTCTGGATTATCTCTCCACCGCGAGAGCGCTGCAGCAATCGGTCGATGACCGGGCTGCCTTGGCGAGTACCCTCTCAGATCTCGCCTACGTCTTTTCGATGTTGGGGAGACCGGACTCCGCCAACGTGCTCCTGAACACCGCGCTCCGCCTTGCCGACTCATCCAGCGCCGTCAGCGCCAAGGCCTGGATCCTCATGAACCTCGGGTTCGAGGCTTTGCTGCTCGATCACGCGGATTCTGCCGTCGCCTTCCTGCGAGCCGCCATCGCCTTCGACCGCTCGGTCAATGACCGCACCGCGGAGTCGATCTCGCACGAAGGACTCGGGATGGTCTACCTCAAAGCCGGTCTCCCCGATTCCGCCGTCTTGTCCTTTCGAAGGTCCATAGTGCTTTCCCAGGCGCTCCAGGGCGTGAGCGGTGGGGGAAGCGCTCTCGGCGATCTCGGCGACGCCTTCGCCGCCCTGAAGATGCCGGACTCCGCACTTGCCTACTACAAGGAGTCGATCAAACGAGTCCGCGAGAGTGTGGGTCGGCTGCAAGGGGTGGAACTCCAGCGCTTGGCTGAATGGCACCAGCACGCGGCAAAACCGGATCTCAGAACCGCGCTGGCTTACTACGACTCGGCGGCGGCGGTCCGAAGCTCCGGCAGCCGGCGAACCGGCGGTGAGCCGAACCGCTTGAGCTTCTTCGAACAAGGCATCGACCTCTTCGAGAAGTGGTCCCTGGCGTGGCTTGCCGGGGTCCCGGGACGAGGGGAACGAGCCACAACGGTCGCCGCGCTCGCTGCAAGCGAGCGCGGCCGGGCTCAGGCGCTGCTCGACCTTATGCGCGATACCTCACGAACGACAGGGCCCGGGGCTGACCTCGAGGACGAAGGCAACCGGCTCATCGAAGTACTGCACCGCCGGAACTCCGCCGGACTGATCTACGAGCTGACCAGCGACACCTTGATCACCTGGGCCGTGGGAGCCGCTGGAGACGTGGCGGTGTTTCGTGCTCCAATCCGCCGTGACACCTTAACCGCGCTCGTCAGGCGTTCACGTGCGTCTCTGCAGATCGATCAAACAGTCGACCTCGTCGCCTTGCGCGGCAGCCCGCTCGAGCCCGCTGTCGAAGAATCAGCCGATCGTACGATAAGAACTCGGGTCTGGGAGGACGATCTTGCCCAGCTCGCCCGCGTGTTGCTACCGACGAGCTTCCTCGCTCGGCTCAAGCCGAACAGCGAAGTCGTCATTGTGCCTCAGGGGACTCTGGCGCTGGTTCCCTTTGCCGCCCTTCCAGTGGGGACAACCGCCGAGCCCTTCGGAGCCCTGGCAGCGATTCGCTATGCTCCCTCGCTTGCAACGCTCGCCCAAGCTGAAGCCCGGCCTGCAATCACCAATGGACCGACGCGGAGTTCAGTCCTCTCCAACTCACTGGTCGTGGGGAATCCGGCGATGCCGATGGTCAGGCTTGCAACCGGCGAGAAGGCACGGTTGCCAGACCTCCGCGGTGCCGAAGCCGAGAGCCGCTCGGTTGCAGCACGCCTCGGCACGGTTGCGCTCATCGGCCCAGCGGCGACGGAAAGCGCCGTCCACCGACTGCTTCCCAGCGCCCCCGTAATACACATCGCCAGTCACGGGTTTGCGTATTCGGTGGAAGCCAGAGCGCGCAGCTCGTTTCTGGCCCTCGCACCCGATTCGAGCAATGACGGGTTACTCACCGTCGCGGAGCTTCTATCGGACTCCGAACCGAGGCTTGTGGCGGACCTGGTTGTATTGAGTGCGTGTCAGACAGGGCTGGGGAACCTCAAGCAGGCAGAGGGCACCATCGGATTACAGCGTGCCTTTCTCGCCAAGGGGGCTCGTAGTGTCCTGGTGAGCCTCTGGAGCATTTCCGACGAAGTCACCCGCCGGCTGATGGATGGCTTCTACCGGCATTGGCTCGACGATCCCGACCACCCGAGCAAAGCGGAAGCATTGCGAAGATCCCAGGAGGAAATACGCCGAACACCGGGTTCCGAACACCCTCGCTATTGGGCGGGCTTCCAACTGGTAGGTGGAAACTAGGACGGTCACCCTCCGGAAGCCAGCTCCTTCAAGGCGGTGACGAGGCGATCCACATCGGTGGGTGTGTTGTAGAGCGCCGGCGTAACCCGCACACAGTCGCCCTTCGCAACTCCCGTGCGCCACACCGTGAAGATCCCGTAGCGCTCCAGCAGCTGGGCCACCAGCGCCTGGTTCTCGGCTTTGCCGACTTTGCCATTGAGGCGGAACGAGGTGATCGCGGCGACGGAGCCCTCCTCATCCGGGGTCAGCAGGTCGATCCCGCGGGTCCCCCGCACCGCCTTGACCCAGCGATTCCGGAGATAGCGCAGCCGCGCGGCCTTGTGGGGCGCGCCGACGGCCTCGTGAAAGTCGAGCGCGGCGGGGACCGTCAAGAAGGTGGCGAAGTTCGCGGTGCCGGTGTGGATCCGGCTGTCGATCCGGTCGGCGGGGCCGTCGTCGCCGAGCATCGGCCCGATATCCGGGAGCCGGTTCTCCTTTATATGCATGAGCCCGGCACCGACCGGCGCGCCGAGCCACTTGTGGAGATTGAGGCCGACGAAGTCGGCCCCGAGGTCGGCGAGGGTGAGCTCGCACTGGCCGAAGGAGTGGGCCGCGTCCACAATGACGTCGACGCCCTTGGTGCGGGCCATCGCGATGATCTCGCGGATCGGGATGATGAGCCCGGTCTTGTTGTTGAGGTGGGTGAGCAGCAGCAGCTTGGCCTTCGGCGTCTCCAGCACTTTGGAATACGCTGCTAACACGCTCTCCCGGCTCGCGGGCTCGGGGAACTCGAACTTGACGACGCGGGCGCCCCGCTGCTCGGCGAGCGCGTTCATGGCGAGCTGCATCGAGTTGTAATCGAGGTCGCCGTAGAGCAACGCGTCGCCGGCGGCCACAGGCTTGTACTGGATGATCAGGCGCTGGAGGGCTTCGGTCGCGCCGCGGGTGAAGGCGACTTCGCTGGGCCTGGCGCCGACGAACCGCGCGACCCGTTCCCGGGCCGGGGCGAGGTCCTTGTCGTCATCCCGCCGCGCATAGTAGGATTTTTGGCGATTGACCGGTGTCATTGTGTCGGTGTCAGTTGCGATCACCCGCGGCGGCCCGGCGGGGAGTTAAAGTTTGTCCAGGAGATGGAACGTGTTGACCAGTCCGTCGGGGGAAACGTCCCAGCCCTTGGCCCCGTCGGAAACGATGCGTCCTTGGCTGTCGAGCCCGACCAGGGTCGTGTAGAGAAGGAAGGTCAGGTCACCGGATGAGAAGTCGGTTGCGAAATACGGATCGATCGTCGGCGGCTCGCCCCCGAGCGGAAAGCGCAGCATCGCACTCGTCTGAGCGCTGACCAGTGAGCCGCCAGGCGGACCGGCGGCAATCGCGAGGCAGACCACGAGAACCAAGAGGCTGAACTTCCTGAACACCGCCGGTTCCCCCCTGGGCAAGAGTGGGCTTGGCGGAAACAACGGCTAGCGGGCTACCACACCCGGTCCCCGCTCCGGGACACC
>CAYNNS010000221.1:0-5868 GCA_964398345.1 uncultured Gemmatimonas sp.
ATAGTTCTGCATATTGCGCGCGCCGATCTGGATCACATCGGCATATTTCGCGACCCGCGGCACCTGTTCCGGTTAAATTGCTTCGGTGACCCCGGGGTGGCCGTGTGCTTTGCGCGCCCAGCCGTGGCGCCCCCGGTCCGCAAGGGAGTGGGCTCAGCCGAATCCAGGACCGCGAGGGCGCTGCCCGTGTCCGCGTCGGACAGGATCACGAGGCCCTGGATCGTCGGCAGGCCGTGGCGCCCCGGGTTAGCCGGAAAGTTGCCATTGAGCTTGGCCGCGAAGTAGTGGCGCTCCAGGCGCAGCGCGGCCGCTTTGACGTGGAAGCCGCCTTCGCTTACCGGCATCCCGAGCACCGCCGGCCCCGGACTGGCGCCCAGCGCGGCCTGCAACACCCCGCGCTCCACCGCCGCGATACAATCCGCGGGAGGCAGCAGGTCCCGTACTTGCGCCGCGTCGAGCAGCAGCGTGGGCCTGATCACACAGCGCTTCCGTGATACAATGCCAAACCCGCCAGCCCACCGCCGACGACGAGCAATCCGCTGGGCAGCCGGGTCCGCGCGGTCAGTCCCAACGCCACCATGGCGAGCGCCGCGGTCGGCAGATCGTGGATTGTCCGGCGCCCCAGCACGACGCAGGCCCCCGCAATCGCCCCCGCGGCGGCCGCAGTCACCCCCTGCACCAGCCCGAGCACCAGCGGCCGGCGGCCGAAGCGGTCCAGCAACGGTAACAGCAGAATCGAGAGCAGGAACGCCGGCAGGAACACGCCGAGTGCGGCGGCCGTGGCTCCGGCAAACCCGGCGACGAGAAAGCCGATGAACGCGGCGGTGATCACGACGGGTCCCGGCGTCAGCATGGCGACGGCGATCGCATCGAGGAACTGCCGCTCGCCGAGCCAATGGTGCTCCCCGACCACGCCGGAGTAGAGGAATGGGACGATGGCCAAACCGCTCCCGAAGACGAAACTCCCCGCCTTCACGAAGTACCAGAAGAGCTGGGGTACGATCGCCAGTGAGAGCACCGTTCCCGGTCGTCGCGAGACGGCGGCGCCTGTCATCCCGATCAGACCGGCGAGCGCGATGAGCCACAGGATTTCGCGGGAGCGCCAGGCCGTCACGAAGGCCAGGGTGATCGCGATGCTCCAGAGCAGCGGATCGGAGCGCGCGGTAACCCGCGCGAGCCGCCAGGCGGAAACCACGATGATCCCGATGACCACCGCCCCGACGCCATAGAACGCCGCGGCGATCCACGGAAGGCCGCCGTAGCGCAGGTAGAGAGCGCCGAGCCCGAGCGTCAGCAGGAACGAAGGAAGAATGAAGGCCACGGCAACGAGGCTCGCCCCACGCAGCCTGGAGTGGAGATAGCCGAGGCAGAAGCTCACCTGGGCGGCGAGCGGGCCGGGGGTGAGCTGCGAGAGCGCGAGGCTCCGGCCGAACTCCTCCGCCGAAAACCAGCGGCGCCGGTCGACCAGCTCGCGTTGCATCGCGCCGACCAGCGCGATCGGGCCGCCAAAACCCAGGCTGCCGAGGCCGAGGAAATACCCGGCCAGCGCGCGCAGCGAAGGCCGTGGTGTGACGGAAGCCGTCATCGCCGCGGCACGCTGAAGTGGCGCAGCAAGCCGTCGAATACCGGAATCGCGCGCTCGAGCCGCGTCGCATCGGTCAGATCCGCATCGGCGATGCTCTTCACCAGCGCGGCGATGCCGGCGGTTTCGGGACGCCCGTACTTACTGTCCTTGTAGTCGATGTCCCGCACCACTTCCCCGATCGCAGCCAGCGCCGGATCAGCGAGACCAAACCGTTTCAGCAAGACTTGGAACGTGCACAGCTCCCCCTCGTGCGAGTACTCGGCCGGCTGCATGTCGAATCGGAGCTCATTGGGCTCCGCGCGATAGCCGCGGGGAGCCACGAACTTGAAGTGTGCCCTGGGATCGAGGTAGCGCCGAATCAGCCACGCGCTCGCCATGCGATCGACGTGGACTCCCCTCCGTGTCACCCAGGTCCGGCCCGGCTCGACGCTTTCGATCGCGCCAGGACCCGAAGGCACCCCCGTCGCCGCTGGATGGGTCGCGAACATCGCCTGCACCTCCTCATCGGTGATCCCGTCCAGGAAGTCCGCCCGGCAGATGATCGCCTCGCCCCCCTCGGCGCGGATTTCCCCCGCGAGCCACTGGAAGTCTTCGAACGACTCATCGCTGTCCGGAAGCACGTACACCGAGCCCCGCAAGGCCCGCGCACCGAGCTGTCGCAGTCTCCGGCGCACCTTCACGCGGAGGTAGTCCGGTTTGGGTGGCAGCTGATGGATCAGCAGCAGCCAGCCTGCGTGGCTTGAATCTTGAGAATCATCCATTGATTCTGTAGTATCAGTCGCTATCCTCCGACTGTCAAGAGGAGACCACCATGGCAGAGCCCGATCCGGCCTATCTCCAGCAGACCCTCGCCCGGCTGGTCCAGATCAACTCCGTCAATCCGGCCTTCGACCCCGCTGCTCCGGGTGAGGCCCCCATCGCAGCGTGGATCGCCGCGGAGCTCGAGCGCCTCGGCTGCCGCGTGACGCGCCGGGAGCCGAGCCCGGGGCGGGTTAGCGTCGCCGGTCGCCTGCCCGGCGCGGGCGGAGGCCCGTCTCTCATGCTGTACGGTCACATCGACACGGTCGGGGTCGAGGGCATGGAGGAGCCCTGGAGCGGCAAGGTCGCTGCGGGCCGCCTCTACGGCCGAGGGGCCTACGACATGAAATGTGGAGTTGCGGCTTGCTTAGCAGCCATAGGCGCCCTCAGAGAAAGCAGTACGCGGCTCAAGGGAGACGTGGTGCTCTGCGCGGTGGCGGACGAGGAAACCGAGAGCCTCGGCATGAGCGATCTGCTCAAGGTGGTGCACACCGACGCGGCGATTGTCACCGAGCCGACGGAGCTCGCGGTCTACGTCGCCCACAAGGGTTTCTGCTGGCTCGAGGTGGAGACCTTCGGGCGGGCCGCGCATGGCAGCCGGTTTCAGGATGGCATCGACGCCAACCTCCGCATGGGCCGCGTGCTCGCGGAGCTCGAAGGCCTCGAGCGCACGGTTCGGGGCGGCCGGCCGCACCCGCTGCTGGGCCCTCCCAGCCTGCACGCAGCGACGCTGCGCGGCGGAACCGGTCTCAGTACCTACGCCGCCAGCTGCGTGCTGCAGATCGAAAGGCGCACTCTGCCAGGCGAGACGCCCGCGTCGGTGCTCGCGGAAGTGCAGGCTATCCTGGACCGGCTGCACGCCGCGGATCCCGGCTTTGAAGCCCGCGCGCGGCTGCTGCTCGCGCGCCCCTCGCTCGAGGGCTCCGCATCGAGCGCGATCGCCAGGACCGTGATCGACGCCGCCCGCCGGCGACTCGGGCGTGAGCCGGAAGTCTCGGGCGCCTCGTACTGGATGGATGCCGCGCTGATTGCCGAGGCGGGAATCGAAACCGTCGTGATCGGACCCTCAGGGGAGGGCGCCCATGCGGCGGTCGAATGGGTGGAGCTCGAATCAGTCAGCTCGCTCGCGGCAATCCTGACCGATACGGCGATGAGTTATTGCGGAAGGCTGCCCTGAGGCTTACTGGTCCGCAGCAAGGCTCGCAAGCAGTCTCGCAACCGCGGGATCCGCCTCGACCTCCAGGTCCTTACGAACTCGATCCTGGTGCGTAAGCAGCACGCGCCGAGCCCCAGGACGGTCCCCGCGACCAACGAGCGCGTTCGCCAGGGCTATTGCCCTGGGAGTGTCCAGAGGATCGAGCTCCACCGCCCGGCGCCGCCAGACTCCGACCTCGTCGAGATCGCCTGCGGCCGCCGCTGTCTTCGCCAGGCGGTCCAGCGCCGCAGCGCAGCGCCGGGCGAAGTGCTGCCGCTGTTCGTCCACCCACGCCTCGAACTCCGTGGCTCCCGACAGGAAGAACCCATCGAGAAAAGGCCCTCGATACTCCGCGACCGCTTGCTTCAGCTCTCCCGCCGCGAGGGCCGCGCTGAAGGCCTGTACATCGCTCGTGATGAGGTCTGGGTTGAGCCGGAGCGTTTTCCGGCCGAGAAAGAGGCCTGAATCTCCGGCGTGCTGGCGCTGGGAATAAAGGAGCTGGTTCAGCACGTGGCGCGCGGACTCGCTCGACCTCTCGGGCCAAAGGTACCCCAGCAGCTTGTCGCGGCTCATCCCCTCGTCACCAGCTACTGCGAGAAGCGCGAGCAGCGCCAATTGCCGCCGCTGGGTGACGACACCGGTGATGGGGGTCCCGTCGAGCCGCAGGGTGATCCCGCCGAGGGTCCGCAGCAGCAACATGAGAGGGAGTTGACTCGCCGTTGACTGTCGTGTGAGCGATGCCTCTTACCATATACCTCAAACCGCCGGTGAGCAACGCCGCCCCGGCGGGCACCATCATTCGAGGGTGTGCCAATGCGAGCCTCAAACACGGCGGGCCGCCGATTCCTCCCCCTGCTATTGGCCTCGATCGCCGCATGCTCGGCAAGCAACGGCACGGCTCCGTCCCCGTCGCCCGAGTCACCCCGACTCACGGGAGACTTGCTTATCGAGGTAGTTCCTACCTCCGAGGAAATCTCGGTGGGCGTTTCCATCACCATAGAGGGCCGAGGCATCAGTGTTTCGCGGCGTTCGATGAGCGTGCGACTGAACGATCTGGCACCGGGGAGCTACCGCATACAGGTGGCCCTCAGCGAATCTGCACTGGCCAAGAGCCAGTGCAGCATTCGGGAGGAAAGTCAAAAAACCGCCGCCGTGGTCGCGGGCGAGACCACCACAGTCGTGTTCCGTATCTATTGCCCCAAGACCGTCCCGCGGTAACCCCGGCGCAGGCCGACTTGCCGCACAGTCGGTTGGACATCAGTATCTCGAGGAGGCGTTTGTCCAGTCGAACGTCCCTGTCGGACACACGGAGGCGCCGTTGAGACCGACCCCATCTCTAGTATTCCTCGTGGGGACGCTGGCGGGGATCTCTTCCCACCTGCGGGTTCTTTCGGCGCAGGGAGTCACCTCCGGCTTGATTCAGGGTCGAGTGACAACGGCTGACGGCACGCCGGTGCAAGGGGCGGTGGTCCGCGTCGTTGGCACCTCGAACGGCGAACGCTGGAAGACAACGACACTAGGAAACGGACGGTTCTACTTCGATCAAGTCGCTGTGGGCGGGCCTTACCGTGTCGAGGTGCGGGCCATCGGGTTCGTCCCCACGAATCAGGATGGTCTCATTCTTTCCCTGGGCCAACGGCGGATTCTCACTGTTGTAATGTCCCCGATGGCCGTGAGTCTGCCGGAGGTGAGTGTGAGGGCCGCGGCCGACCCGCGAATCGGTCCTGGCCGCACCGGTCCCGCCCAGACCATCGCCGAAACAACTCTGGCCCGGCTCCCGATGCTCGGCCGAGATGTCACGTTGGCCGCGCTGCTCTCGCCCCAGGTCGCGCGCAGCCCTACCGGCGGGTTGACGTTCGCGGGACAGTCCAGCCAGCTCAACGGACTGCAGATCGATGGGACCACCAACAACAACCTGCTGGCTGTCACCAATCTCAACTACAGCAGCGGGATCCCCACCATCGCCGGCGGCGATCTGGTGATCGAGGCTGTCAGCGAGCTCCAGGTGTTGTCCGCGCCATTTGATGTGCGGTTCGGCAACTTCGCGGGGGGCCTCATCAATGCCGTGACTCGCTCGGGTACTGACCGGCTGCAAGGCTCGGCGTTCGGATACTTCGAGAATCAAGACCTCGCTGGCGCCACCGTCGCTGGTGAGCTGAACGAGAATTTCTCGACTCGCGAGGCTGGGTTCACGCTGGATGGGCCCCTGGTCCGAGGCCGGGCCTATTTCTTCATCACCGGGCACCTCCGAAAAACGTTCGTCCCCCGCGAAGCCACCCTGATCGGGAGC
>CAYNNS010000222.1:0-5857 GCA_964398345.1 uncultured Gemmatimonas sp.
GGCTTGGCGCCGAAGATCCGCGAGGCGCGATTGGTCACCGGGAAGTTGCCGACCTCGATCAGGTGGCCGCCGATGAAGTTGGTGGTGGTGTGACTCCAGAAGTTCTGGGCCAGCCCCGGCGCGCGAAAGCCGGTGCTGACGGCGGCGCGCAGCACCAGCCGCCTGCTGGGCTGCCAGCGACCCGCCAGCTTGCCCGTCACCCGCGAGCCGAAGTCGCTGTAGTGCTCGAAGCGTCCGGCGATGTTCAGCAGCACCTGCTGGCTCAGGTTGGACTCCAGATCGACGTAGCTCCCGAAGTTGGTCCTGGAGTGATCGCTGGCGTCGGTCGGCGAGAAGCCGGCGAAGACCGAGGACCCTGCCGGCGCGAGGTCACCCGGGTTCGCGACGCTGTCCTGGGCGAGGTGCCCGCCGTTGATCCAGGACGCCGTCTCGCCCTGCTCGACTTTGTACTGCTCGCGGCGGAAGCTCAGTCCCGCGGCGACGTGCACCGGCGCCTGGAGGCCGAGCCGGACCGCTTTGGCGACGTTGATTCCGGTGAGCAGCTCGCTCCGGACCAGCCGCCCCGCGTAGAACGAGAGCTGGTTGGGGATGCCGGGGTCGTCCGCCGTATGCAGAATGCCGTCGGCGCCGGGCGCGCAGGGCGTGGTGAGGCAGGGACCCAGCGAAGGATTGTTGCTGTTGTCGATGTGGTAGTCGAAACGGTTCACGCCGAACGCGGCGCCCAGATCCACTGCCCAGCCGTTGACGCTGCTGCGCACACCCGCGGTGCTAGAGAAGTCCTGCACCGTGGGATGAAACTCCGGAAGAAATCCTTTGGGATAGAGCTGCGGCCAGTTCCTGGGGCTGTCGGGGTAGCGGTAGAACCCGTTGCCGGTGCCGATGCGGTGGCTGTACCCGCCGAACGCGTACAGCTCGCTCGCGCCTCGCGTGCCGAGCGGCATGCGGAAGTTGGCGAAGCTCATGACGTCCTTCTCCAGCCCGTCGCCCCAGTGCAGGTTGGGCTGCGGGATGGCATTGCGCTTCTGAATGATCGTGCCGGTCGAGGTGTCGATCGAATCGGTCACGCCGTTGAGGTCGGCGAGCGACGCGTCGGGCCAGGCGCGGTTGGTGGGGCCGCGGCGCTGGAACTCCGCGAAGAGCGCGAGCGATCCCCGGCCGAGATTGAAGCCGTAGCCACCGTTCACATCCACGGTGGTTCCGTCGGCGTGGTAGACCTTGCCGGGCTGATAACGGCCGACGTCCGCGTTGAGGAAGGGCGAGAAGTGTCCCTCCTTCATCACCAGGTTGACCACTCCGGCAATGGCGTCGGAGCCGTACTGGGCCGAGGCGCCGTCGCGCAGCACCTCGATGCGGTCGATGGCTCCCGAGGGAATGGCGTTCAGGTCCACGCCGCTGGAGCCGGCGCCCGAGCCATAGGGGAAGGTGTTGAGCAGCGCGCTCTGGTGCTGGCGCCAGCCGTCCACCAGCACCAGGGTGTGGTCGGGCGAGAGGCCGCGTAGCGTGAAGGGCCGCACGATGTCGTTGGCATCGGTGACGGACTGGTGGGGGAAGTTCACCGAAGGCGAGAGCATCGCGAGGATCTGTCCGGTCTCGCTGGTCCCCTGCTGCTGGACCACTTCGGCGGGGAAGACATCCACCGGCACGGCGAGCTCTTCCGCGGCGGTGTGGCGGGCGCGGGAGCCGACGGTGACGTCGATGGGCGAGAGCTCCATCGCGGAGCGCGCCAGCGTGAAGTCATGCTGGACGGTGGCGCCGCTCGCGACGCTGACCGCCGTAATGAGCGACACGTAGCCGATGGCGCGGACGCGCACGGTGCGCTGGCCCGGCGGGACGCCGCGCAGCACGTAGCCGCCCTGACTCGCGGTGCTGGTGCGGAGCGCGCTGCCCTCCACGCTCACGATGGCGTTGGCGATGGCCTTGCCGGAGCTGTCGGCGACTCGGCCCTGGAGCATTCCCGACTGCGCCCGGGCGGTGCCGGTCAGGGCGAACAGCATCCCGATGCAGGAACCGAGAGTCCCTCCTCGCATGGCTTGCTCCTTGGCGGGGTTTCCGGCTGGAAGTTAGGCTCACACCGGAATAACGAGTAGCTTCCCCGCATGTTCCGCCGGCTGGCTTTGGGTTTGCTCGGATTGGGTGCTGCGCTCCGGTCTCGACACCACGCTCAGGCGGCCCTCCCAGCTCGCCGCCCTGCCCGGCCGCGCGGTGCGCGGCCGCGATTCGGTCAGCGCCGTCACGGTGGGGATCGGGAGTGCCGAGGCGAGCCTGGCGCCCGTGGCCGCCACCGAAGCTTTGCTCATCCTCGGCGACAGCCTGGGAGCCTACCAGCGAGTGAGCCGCGCGCTCGACAGCATGTTCCCCATGGTGCCACCTCGCCGCCGGGTTAGGGAAGGGTGAGGACGCGAAGCTCTGGTACAGCAGGTTCCTCGCCTTCTGGTCCGACCCCGACCCCGAGTTCCAGCCGCTGGTCGAGCGAGTCCGCAAGGCGCTGCAGTAGCTACTGCACGCTGATGGGCTGACGGGTGAACAGCGCCCCGTTCCCTGCCCGGAGCTCGAGCGCCAGGATCCCGGGCCGCTGAATTCGCACCTCGACATCCTTGGTCTCCCCGATGCCGACGTGCAGCCGCGCCGGCGCTCGGCTCCGTTGCCAGGGGGGCAGGTCGTAGCCGTCGCGCGCGAGCTGGGTCCAGGCCACCGGCGCTCCGTCGCGGACCAGCCAGAATTGCAGCGCGGGGTTGCCCATCGTGACGTTCATCAGCCGGAAACGATAGGCGACGCCCGCTTTGAGTGTCAGCGTGTCGTGCCGCTCGACGCCGTTGAGCAACGGCCCGGCGTCCCCGGGGCTGCTGCCCACCTGGAAGATCTTGTCGTGCTCCCGGTCCCACTGTTGTCCCGGCTCCAGCACCAGCAGCGGACCCCAGAGCCCGCCGCTCTGCTGGAAGAGCTCCTGCATGTGGGTGTGGTACATGAAGCTGCCGCTGCGGGGAGGAGTAACCCGCACTTCGAAGGAGTCGCTCGGCAGGATCGGGGGCGCGGGACTGCCGGAGTATCCGCCCAGCCCCACCACCCCGTCGTAGGGACTCTGAATCTCCAGCCCATGCCAGTGCACCGCCGTCGGCACCGCGGTCCGGTTGAGCACCCGGATCGCGGTGGGCTCGCCCCGATGCAGGACCAGCGCCGGCGCCCAGGGGCGGATCGAGTCGCGCGGGGGAGTGTCGCCATCCTGCTGGATGTAGGAGTACCGCAGGTTGGTGTCGCCGGGGAAGCGGCCGCTGTCGACCAGGAGCCGGATAACCCGCTGTGGGGTGACCGGCGCGGGCATCACTCCGCCCCGGGGCCGCACGTACATCCCCAGAATCAGGCCGCCCATCCCCCGTTCCACGTGATGCGCCGGATCGTGTACCATGTTCGGATCCACCGCATGGCTGAACCAGCGCTCCAGCGAATCCCGGCCCGGCAGGCCGAGCGGCGCGTTCGGCAGGATGTGGAAGGTGAGGTGGCAGTGAAAGATCCAGCCGCCCGGCCGCTCCGGCGACCACACGATCCGCATGGTCTGCTCGGGATCGAGCAGCTCGGTCACCGCCATGCGCCGCTGACTGGGCCAGTAGACCGTGTCGCGTGCCACGTCGCCCCGCGCATCGACCCGAAAATAGAAGCCGTGCAGGTGCAGCGGGTGGCTGTTCTCGGAGGCGTTGATCCAGCGCCAGCGCACCGAATCACCCACGCTATAGGTGAGCCGCTCGGTGAGCGGCCAGGGCCGGCCATTGATGGTGAGCAACTCGCGCCCGTCCGGGTTTTTCCCCGTGGAATCGGGCCAGGTATACTGGCTGATCAGGAAGATCCGGTCATCGGTCCGGCCGCCGGGGGGATCGATGACGAGCGCTCCGTTGAGCTGCGAGTCGTTGAAGACCCGGTCCTCGAAAGGCACGCCCGGCTTTCCCGCCCAGTAGAAGTAGGTGCCTTCCACGTCGGCCCGAAAATGCGCCTCCCGGGTTTGGCCCGGCAGCACCAGCAGCGAGTCCTGGGGGACCGTACGCCGGGCGCCGAGCCCGTGCACCACGATGGCGGAATCGAGCCGGTTGCTGACCGCGACGCGGACCTCGGTGCCCAGCGGAACGCGGAGCAAGGGTCCCGGCACCTGGGCCGGCTTGCCCACCTCGATGAACGCCGGAATGCGCTCGCCTTGCGCGTCACCCAGGGGGTGCCACTCCACCGGCCGGATCTCGAACACCGCCCGTAACACGCCTCCCGCAAGCGTCCCCGCGGTGTGCCGGTTGTCGTTGAACCCCACGACTGTGGCCCCTCGGAGCAGCAGGGCAGAGCAGAGCGCGGCGACCAGTGCGGCTGCCTTTAGCACGGAAACCCCAGGGTTTATGGGCGC
Organism: uncultured Gemmatimonas sp.; assembly: GCA_964398345.1. Classification (GTDB taxonomy): domain Bacteria; phylum Gemmatimonadota; class Gemmatimonadetes; order Gemmatimonadales; family GWC2-71-9; genus JABFSM01. The sequence goes on from CAYNNS010000222.1 coordinate 4,379, forward strand.
GGGTAAGCTACAATACCAAACTGTTCACAACCACAAACAAACAGCAAGCCGCGGAGTGCACGGAAATGAACGGATTTTCACGGAGCGCTCCGCGTCCGTCCGTGAATTCCGTGTCCTCCGCGGCTGGTGTTGTTGTTGGGGTCTTGGCCGTCGCGCAACTCCGGAAATGGAATCATATTCTACGGGCTACTCCCGAAACACTCACACCGAGGAACTTCCATGCTGCAGCGCCTGTGGGCGGGTATGCTGGGTCTTGTCGTGCTCGCCGGCTGTGTATCCCAGGGCGGCGGACCGATTTCCAACACCGTCCAGCCCAATGACAATCGCCAGCCCGCCGGCAAGCTGAGCGGCGGGGTCCTGACCCTCGCTCTGGAAACCCGGAGCGGGGTCTGGCACCCCGAAGGAGAAACCGGCCGGGCACTCGACAGCGTCGCCGCGTTCGCCGAGGTGGGGAAGGGGATGACGACGCCGGGGCCGCTGGTCCGGGTGCCCGCCGGCACGACGGTGCGGGGGACGCTGCATAACACGCTGGGCCGCTCGCTCAACGTGTTTGGCCTCGGCAAAGCCCGGACGGACAGCCTGCACCTCGCGGCCGGCGATTCGGCGCGCTTCGAGTTCACCGCCGCCACGCCCGGCACCTGGTTCTACTTCGCGCGGAGTGCGCTCGACCCCTTCGGCCTGCGCCCCGCGATGGACACCCAGTTGAACGGGGTCATCGTGGTGGACGGGCCCAATCCGGCGCCCGACCGTATCCTGGCGATGTCGTGGTACTTCACCGTCGCCCTGAAGAGCCCCACCGGGTTAGGCCACGGCACCATGGCCATCAACGGCCTCTCCTGGCCCCACACCGAACGGCTGGGGTACGCCCAGGGCGACTCGATCCGCTGGCGGGTGGTCAACTTCACCGAGAGCGACCACCCCATGCACCTGCATGGGTTCTACTTCCGGATGAACGCCAAGGGCGACGCGCTCGCCGACACGCTCTACACGGCGGCGCAGCAGCGCATGGCGGTCACCGAGGTCATCCTGCCTTTCCAGAGCATGGCGCTCGCCTGGCAGGCCGATCGCCCGGGCAACTGGGTCTTCCACTGTCATTACGCCACCCACGTCTCCGGCGTCGCCGCGCTCGATACCGAGAACGGCGTCATGGACAGCAGCATGCTGGCGCACCACCAGACCGACAAGCCGCACCAGATGTTCGGGCTGGTGATGGGGATCAGCGTGGCGCCGAAGGGTGCGCAGGCCGCGGTCGACAGTAACCCGCGGGCGATCCGCATCGTGCAGCGCGAAAAGGCCAATGTCTACGGCACCCAGGCCGGGATGTCGTTCGTGATGGACGGTACGCCGGAGGCCGCCGACCCGACCGCGCTCGCGATTCCCGGCCCGGCGCTGCTGCTGGAGCGTGGCAAGCGCGTCGCGGTCACCATCGTGAATCGCACCCACGACCACGCCGCAGTACACTGGCACGGCATCGAGCTG
>CAYNNS010000223.1:0-5855 GCA_964398345.1 uncultured Gemmatimonas sp.
CTGACACCACCGGAAGGTTCCAGCGCCGCTCGATCTTACCGCTCTCTGCGTCCACCTCGAGCAGGGCCGCGATCGCCGAGTCCGCGGGGAGATACCCCTCCATCTGGGGAAGCCCCGAGGTGGTGGCCCAGACCCGGTGGCGGCGCGGATCGGTGCGGACGCCGAGGATCGCGCCGAGCTCGTGCTGGTCACGGGGCCAAAGCTCGCGGACCGCGCCGCCGGGCCGCCACTCCGCCACGGTGCGATGGCGCACGCTCGCGAGATAGTAACGGCCGGCCGCGGAGTCGAAGTCGGTGCCTTCGGGCCAGAAGGTCGAGTCGGGGAAGCTCAGCAGCACGGTGCCGCGGGTTAGGGGCGCACGGTTCTTGTCGTGCTCGGCCGCGAGCGCCGCAAAGCCGGGCAGGGCGAGGAAACGGGCGATGCTGCTGTCGCGCCGGAGCTCGCGGCCCAGACCGAGGTCGGCGTACGCCCGCAGCGCGCCCCGCAGGCCGTTGGTGTCCGATTGGCGGGCCGTGACGAGGACGAGGCCCCAGGGATAGGCGGGCTGCGTCGGCCAGGCGCGGGCGGCACGCTCGATTTCGCGACGCGCCGTCGCGAGATCGTGGCCGCGGAAAGCGGCCACACCGCGGGCCCAGGCGCTCCGGGCGACCGCCGCGGAGTCGATCGCGGCGCGATCGGCGGGGCTTTGGGTCAACCTCCCATGCGCTATGGGTAAGACGCAGAACGCAAAGGCCCACCGGTATCGTCTCATGGGGTTTGCAGGGCCTGGGCCGCTGCGGCCTGCAGGCTGGCCGCCGTTGCCGGCGCAATGGTGATCACGCTACCGCTCCGGAGTTTGAGCGTCCCGGGCAAGCCGAGCGGGGACTTGCCGAGCAACCTCGCGTAGATCACCAGCGCGGCAAGGTAGGCGCCCTCCGGTGAAGCATGCAGACCGTCGGCATAGAGCTCGAGCGCGGGAGTCTGTGACCAGGCGGCGAGCCAGGATGCCGCGACGGGAAGCAGCAAGCCGTGCACGTCGGCTGCCGCGAGAGTATAGGACTCGATCGCGCGGGGGAAGTCCTCGCGGCGCGGCTCCGAAGGCCAAGCGGAGAACAGTGCGGGGATCCCGTGGCCGGCCATGGCATCGGCAAAGAGCCGCGTGGCGAGCCGGAGCGTGTCACGGTTCAACTCCACGGAGCTGGGGCCCTGTTGCAGGACCACCCACTCCCAACCGCCTTTGGCGATCTCCTTTCGTGCGGTGCCCTCGTTCCAGTGATCGATGAGGGCGAAGTCGGGCCCGGCCACCGTTTCGACAGCGAGGTGGTCGCCGTGGGCCGAATCGGCGAGGGCCTGGACGATGCCTGGGATGTCCTGCGTGTAGAGGTAGCTGTTGCCGATGAAGAGCACTCTGCGGCCTTCGCCGATGATCCGGGGACCGGTGGTGTCCTGACCGAGACAGGAGCTGCCGGCCAGGAGCAGCATCGCGGCGGAAACAAAACCGAATAGCTTCATGCGATGAGCTTCCTTCGCGTCTTTCGTGCCAGCGCCATACTCGTTTCGTTGGGGAGCGGGTTGCTCGCGCAGCCCTCGCCGGGTCCCACTACGGCGGCGAGGCGGGAGTCGCTTCGTCTGGCCCAGCGGGAGGCCAGCGGTCTAGCCTTGGTCGGTGGTTTGAGTGGCTCGCTCAAGTTCACTCTCGCCGAAGACGCGGTCTTCCTGCTGGAGGGTGCCCCGATCGTTCGGGGACGGAATGCCGTGCTCTCCCTCTTGGATGCCCAAGCCGGCCTTGCGGATGTACGGCTGTTCTGGGAGCCACTCAGGATCGTTGTGTCGCGGGACGGTTTGTTTGGGGTGACATTCGGGTCGTGCGCAGTTCAGCGTCCGCAGCGTCTTCCACTCCCAAGTCGCTATATCGCCGTTTGGAGGCGTGAGGTGGGCACCTGGAAGATGGTCGCGTTGATGCAGACGGGTCTCCTCGAGGGAGAGGCATTGTTACCGGCCACGACCGGCGTTGGGGCGGCACCCAGCTTGTCAGACGAGTTCAGTGTCGCCGATCTTGCCTTTGCCCGGATGGCGGGGGACAGCGGCGCTCCCGCTGCGTTCTTCAAGTTTGGCGCGCCGGACGTGATGACGTTCGCCGGTACCGGCGAACTCAACATCGGCCCTGCCAACGTCCGGTCTCGACTCGCGGAGGGCAGGTCAGCATCCGCCGCCTGGTCCTGGCATCCGGTTCTCAGCTTCAGCGCGGCCTCGGGTGACCTCGGCGCAACGATCGGCGAGGCGGTGATCAGGCTGGGAGGCGACGCGAGCTACTCCAAGTACCTCACGGTCTGGCAGCGGCAACCGGACGGCTCGGTCAAGTTCATCGTCGACGGAGGCAGCAGCCGGCCACCGCAGTGAGCTACATTGTCCCCCGGCCTCAGCCCGAGAGGATCATGGACACCCGTCAGTGCCTCCGAGCCGCGGCGCTCTCCGCGCTGCTCGTCCAGCCGCTCCAGAGTCAACAGCTCCCCGCGGAGCTCAGAGCCTCCATCGATCAGGCCGCGCGCGGCGTACTCGAGCGCACCGGCGCTCCCAGCGTTTCGATCGCCGTGGTCAAGGACGGCGCGGTGTACGCGGCCGCCTACGGCAACGCCAAACTGGAGCCGCCGACTGCCGCCACTCCTGCGATGCGCTACAGCATCGGGTCGAACAGCAAACAGTTCACCGCGACCGCGTTACTGATGCTCGCGGAGCAGGGCAAGCTTTCCCTGGACGACAAGGTGGCGCGCTGGTTTCCCAACCTGACCCGCGCGAGCGAGATCACCCTGCGCCAGGTGCTCTCGATGACCTCGGGCTATCAGGACTTCTGGCCGCAGGACTACCTGATGCCCAACATGATGAAACCCGTGACGGGCGAGGAGATCCTGAAACAGTGGGCGATGAAGTCCCTGGATTTCGACCCCGGGACCAAGTGGCAATACAGCAACACGAACTACACGCTGGCAGGAATGATCTTCGAGCAGGTCAGCGGCGAGAAGCTCTTCAGCTATCTGCGGCACGCGGTCTTCACACCCCTGGGGATGACGTCGGCGTACGACGTCGACAAGGGCCCGCTTCCCGGTCCGGATCCGGTCGGATACATGCGCTACGCGGTCGGGCCATTGCGCCCGGCTCCCAAGGAGGGAGCGGGATGGCTCGACGCCGCCGGAGAGCTGGCGATGACGCCGGCGGACCTCGCGCGCTGGGACATCGGGATGCTGGAGCACAAGCTGCTCAAGCCCGAGTCCTACCAGCAGCAGCAGACGGCGATGCTGCTCAAGAGCGGTGTCGCGACGGGATACGGGCTGGGCATTTCGGTCGGCATGCAGGACGGGCGCAGGCTGCTGAGTCACGGTGGGGAGGTGATGGGGTTCAGCACCAGCAACAACGTCTACCCCGACGATGGGGTGGCCATCGTGGTGTTCACCAACCAGGACGCCACCGGCGCGAGCGATGCGCTCGCCGGAGAACTCGCGCGACTGGTGTTCCGCGGTAACGAGGCCGAAACCCAGGCCGCGACGGAGCGGGCCAAGGCCATCTTCCTCGGCCTCGAGAAAGGGGACATCGATCGCGGTCAGTTGACCTCGAACGCCAATTCGTACTTCAGTCCCGAAGCCCTGCGCGACTTCGCCTCCAGTCTTTCGTCCTGCGGCGTGCCGAGCGCCTTCGTCGCGCTGCGGCGGAGTGAGCGAGGCGGGATGATCGGGAGGTCGTGGCGGGTGCGCTGCGGTGGCCGCGATCTCAGGGTCTGGACCTTTGAGCTGCCCGACGGGAGGCTGGAGCAGTATATGGTTGGTAACCAGTGACCGGTGACCGGTAACCGGTGACCCGCAACTAGATTGCTGAGATGACGCACGTGATCGTTGCAATCGCGCTTGGAGTGCAGCAGCCCTCGGCGACGACGCTGGCGGGGCTCTGGCAGCTCGAGAAGGGTAACGTGAAGGCCGAGGGCCCCCGAACGGTCATGATTCGACCGGATTCCAGCGCTTCATGGGGAAAAGAGACAGTTCGCTGGAGGCTCAAACCCGGTCACATCATGATCGTCCTGGGAGGCGAGTGGGAGACCTACGATCTCAGGCTCAAGGCCGACCGCCTCGAGCTCTCGGGAGGAGACCTGAGCGAAAAGATCACCCTCAAGCGAGTGGGTCCCTGGACGCCGAGGCCCTCGGGGGTGCCGATCCCCGAGGACCCCGACAAGGCGCCCGATTAGCTAGCGGTCGGTTCCCATCGCGTCCGAGTTCAGGAACACAGTGAGCGCCGCGATCTCCGCGGGGCGAAGTCCGAGGTTGGGCATCCGGAAGGTTCCGGACATGGTCGGATTGGCCGGGGGGTCGGCCAGGAACTTCCGGAGGAAATCGGCGGTGTAGCGCTTGCCGCTCAGCTCCGGGCCGATTTTCTCCCCGACACCAAGCTGGGCTTCCGTCCGGGTGTGACATCCGACACAGCCTTTGCCTACGAAGAGATTGCGGCCGAGCACCGCGGCAGCCAGCGCCACGGGAGGCGGGGAACCCGGAGCAATGGTCCGGATCGGCTGCAGCGTCAGCTTGCTGACGCCCCAGCCGCTGTTGATGGTGAGGGTCCAGTCGCCGGTCTCCGGCAGCGTGAAGCTGGCGACGTATTGACCGTCCCTGGTCCCGCGCACGACGTTACCCTGGATGGTGCGACCGCCCGAACGTCCCTCGAGGGTGGGATGCACTTCGTTCATGGGAGTGACGCCGTGCTGGCGCACCATGAAGCTGAGGGTGTTAGGCTGCTTTGCGACCAGGTACTCCGGCAGCTGGTCGAGGGTCACCACCGCCCACCCCCCCAGGACGAGCCGGAGAGCGGGCGGCAGCAGCAGAGCGGGGGCGAGCAAAAGAGCGGCGGCGCGCTTTCCCATGGGGCCTCCGAGGGTTGGAGTTCCCTGCTGGGATGCCGGCCGCCGCTTCGGGGTTTAGCAACGTTTTCTGCGGCGGAAACTTCCAAAACGGTAAGCCGTCCTGCCAAGAACCATCCTTCCGGAATCCGAACATGCGCCACGCCGTGCTCAGCTCCGTGCTCCTCGCCCTGGTTGCCGGGCCGCTCCAGGCCCAGAGCGTCGACGAGATCGTCGCCAAATACCTGCAGCGCATCGGCGGGACGGAGCGGCTGCAGTCGGTCCAGACGCTCCGCCGCAGCGGGAAGTTCGTCGGCGGGGGCGGCTTCGAGGCCGTGGTCCGTTACGAGAGCAAGCGGCCCAACAAGGTACGCGAGGAATTCAGCTTTGGCGGGATGACGGGGGTCAACGCCTGGAACGGCAGGAGCGGCTGGAAGATCGAGCCCTGGCAGGGGAAGAAAGACGCCGAATCGCTCAGCGAGGACGAGATCAAGGGGATCGTCGAGGACGCCGAGTTCGACGATCCGCTGCTCGACTACAAGGCCAAGGGCAACACGGTCGAGCTGATCGGCAGGGATCAGATCGAAGGGACCGAGGTGTTCAGATTGCGGGTTGCGCTCGCCAGCAATGGCGACGTCCGGACCTACTATCTCGACGCGGACTCCTACGTCCCGATCAAATACGAGGTCAAGCGCACCGTGCGCGGTGCGGAACGCGAGTTCGAGGTCGAGCTGGGCGACTACAAGGACGTGAACGGGCTGCTGCTCCCGTTCGCCTTTGCCATCGGGGGGAAGGGCAGCTCGAGCGCGGAGAAGGCGCAGTACTCCTGGAAGCGGATCGAGAGCAATGTCGCGATCGCGGATCAGCGCTTCGAGAAGCCGGCGGTGGGGACGCCGGTGCCGCCGCCTCTACGGCCCGACAGCACTCCGGGGCGGTCGGCCGGTCAGGCGGTCGGGCGGACGGTTAACGTTCCGGCCGGCACCGGGGTGCTCTCCGGTCG
>CAYNNS010000224.1:0-5841 GCA_964398345.1 uncultured Gemmatimonas sp.
TGTGGGTGGACGAGACCGAGCGGCGGAGCTGGTTCCTGTTCGAGACGAGCCGGCGCGAGGAAACCGCGGGGCACTGAGCTACTCCGCCAGCACGCGGTGGACGAAGGACAGTACGATCGACCCTTCGCCCACCGCCGATGCTACCCGCCTGATGTTGCCGAAACGAACATCGCCCACGGCAAAGACTCCCGGCAACGAAGTCTCGAGCAGGTGCGGCGCGCGCGCGCGCGACCAGCGAGCACTCGTCAAGTCGTCCTCCGACAGGTCCGACCCTGTCTTGATGAAGCCTTTCCCGTCACACTCGACACACCCCTCCAGCCAATCGGTATTGGGATCGGCGCCGGTCATCAGAAACACGTGTTTGACCTCGTGGCTCGTGACCGCGCCCGTCCCGTCGCGCCACCGTACCCGTTCCAGGTGCCCGTTGCCCTCCAGGGCCACGACCTCGGTATCGGTCCGGACCAGGATCGTCGGAATTTCCTCGATGCGGCGGCACAGGTAGCGCGACATGGATCCTGACAGTCCGCCCGAGCGGACCAGCATATGGACGCAGCGGGCTCGCTGCGCCAGGAATATCGCGGCCTGCCCGGCCGAGTTGGCGCCGCCAACAACAATGACGTCCTCGCCGTCGCCGACCTGTCCAACCTCCGTGGAGGTGGCGCTGTAGTAGACCCCGGCGCCCTCGAACTGTGACAGATTGCCGAGCGATGGTCGGCGGTATCGCGCCCCGGTCGCAATGATCACCGTGCGAGTGGAGATGGTCGTACCATCATCGAGTCGCAGGACGTAGCAGGTCCGCTCCCAGGTCAGTGCGACGACCCGGTGTGCGATCAGGATGGCCGCACCGAACTTCTCCGCCTGCGCATAGGCCCGCTGGGCCAGGTCGTGGCCGGAAATGCCGGTGGGAAACCCGAAAAAGTTCTCGATCTTGGAGCTCGAGCCCGCCTGTCCGCCCGGCGCGCTGGCCTCGATGACCAGCACATCGATGCCCTCGGACGCCGCGAACACCGCGGCCGCAAGACCGGCGGGTCCCGCGCCGACGATCACCACATCGCGCAGCCGACGCCGGTCGATGCCGTCGTTGAAGCCGAGCCGAGCGGCGATAGCCTCATTGTCCGGGTTTCGCAGAACCGCCTCGCCCCGGCAGATTAAGACCGGCAGCTCGGCCGGGGACACCTGGAAGCGCTCGAGCAGGTCGCGCACGTCGGGATCGCGGTCCACGTCCAGGTACCGAAACGGGTGTCCGTTCTGGGTGAGGAATGTCCGGATCCGGAGAGTCGCCGCCGATAGCGCGGAGCCGATGAGCAGGGCGTCTCCAATGCCCTGCGACAGGATGGCGAGGCGGCGATAGATCAGCGCCTTCATCAGCACTTCTCCCACCTCGGCGTCGGTCTGAATCAGGTCGTGCATCTGGTCGCGCGTGAGCTGCACGACCTCGCCCGGCTCGCTGACGCGCAGCCGCATGAGCGCCGGGCGTCCCAGGATCATGCTGATATCGCCGGTGAAGTGACCCGCGTGGACGGCGGCGATCAGAAGATCGCCGAGGCTCGAGGGACGGACGACCTCGATCTCACCCGCTTTCACCACGAAGAAGGGAACGTCGGTCTGGCCGCCCTCGATCAGCACGTCCCCTCGCCGGATCGGGCGCTGTACCCCACGTGAGGCTACCCGAGCGATCTGCGCGTCGTTCAGCGTGGGAAACAGCAAGGCCGCATCCGGCCCGCTTGTGAACGGCGTCCAGGAAGCAGTCGTGGCCTCCGACCGTATCACGCTCCCCATTGCCCGCTCCCGCGGTGACCCGCGCCCTCATCCGCGATGTCCCCCACGTTGTCGGGATCGAGACTCTCCGAGTGGCCCCACTCCTCGTCGACCTGCTCGTCAGGCTGGCGGCGCTCCTCTGTCTCTGCAGCCCTTTCGATCAGATAGTAGACGAGGCTGAAGAAGGTCTTCGTCATGGGAATCCTCCTCGCACCCACGTAACCACAAGAGTGAGGCGCAAGCCATTAGACCATGGTGTCTAGACACCATGGTCCACTCGATTTGCCCGCGGCGAATTCCTATGCTCGTGACACCTCGAATGGGAGCAGGCAGTGATGTCGGACAATCGCCGATCCACAGTGATGTCGGGCGCGTGGGGCTCCTGCTCAAGGACATCGGGCGTCCGACCGTGGTGCCGGTCCCATGAGACCCCGACTTGGCGTCCGACGCCGAGGTCAACGCAGCTCTGGCAGCGCGACAGTAACCACATACCAGGAGGAGGAAACCATGAGCCACACCAGCACGAAGGACTTCACCGAGAGCAGGGTCATCACGAAGGACGGAGTGGAGATCTACTACAAGGAGTGGGGCGAGGGACCGCCCGTCACCTTTTCCCACGGCTGGCCGCTCAACGCCGACGCCTGGGACGGGCAGCTGCTATTCCTCGCGCAAAACGGATTCCGGGCGATCGCGCATGACCGCCGCGGCCACGGCCGATCCAGCCAGGTCTCGGCGGGCAACGACATGAACCGCTACGCCGACGACCTCGCCGCGGTCATCGAGGCGCTGGATCTCGAAGGCGCTACCCTGGTGGGACACTCCACCGGCGGCGGCGAGGTCGCGCGCTACATCGGCCGCTACGGCACCTCCCGCGTGGCGAAGGCGGTGCTCATCGCCGCGGTGCCCCCGATCATGGTGCGGACCCCGCTCAACCCCGAGGGCCTGCCCAAGGAAGTGTTCGACACCATGCGGGCGAGCCTGGTCCGGGACCGCGCCCAGTTCTACCACGACCTGGCCATTCAGTTCTACGGCGCCAACCGCCCGGGCAGCAACGTCTCGCGAGGCGTGCTCGATCAGTTCTGGCTCTGGAGCATGCAGGCCGGGCTCAAGAACGCGTACGACTGCATCGCGGCGTTCTCCGAGACGGACTTCACCGAGGACCTGAAGCAATTCGATGTCCCGACGCTGGTGCTCCACGGCGAGGACGACCAGATCGTTCCGGTCCACGACTCGGCGAGGAAGTCGGCCCGGCTGATCAAGAACGCGAAGGACAGCTACTACCCCGGTGCGCCCCACGGAATCACCGCCACGCACCAGGATCAGGTCAACGCCGAGCTGCTGGCGTTCCTGACGGGAGCGCGCTGACCATGACCGTCATCGCGCCGGCCGCCGCGGGCGGCAAGACCCAGGTGCTGGGCGGCATCAGCGTGAGCGACACGCCGCTCATCACCCGCGCTCTCGAGTATGTGCGGACCCATTCGGAGCCGTACCTCTTCAACCACGCCGTCCGGTCCTGGCTCTTCGCGGTCCGGCTCGGCCAGCTGCAGGGCGGCAGCTACGACGCGGAAGTGGTCGCCCTCGGCACGCTGCTGCACGACCTCGGGCTGACGCCGACGTTCGCGGGTCCCCGCCGGTTCGAGATCGAGGGCGCCGACGCGGCCCGCGCGTTCGCGCGGCGCCACCGGCTGGACGCGAACCGCGCCCGGCTGATCTGGGACAGCGTCGCGCTGAATTCCACGCCGTCCATCGCGCTGCACAAGGAAGCGGAAGTCGCGCTCTGCACCGCGGGGATCGGTGTCGAATTCGGATTCCAGTACGACCAGATCCCGGCGAACGAGATGCAGAGCATCCTCGCCGCATTTCCGCGGCTGCAGATGAAGCAGCGCTTCGCCGATTCCGTCTGCCGCATCGTCAAGACCAAACCGGAGACCACCTACGACAACTTCGCGGCCGACTTCGGAGAGCGACTGGTGTCGGGGTACCAGCGGCCCTCGACGGTGGATTTCCTGATGCAGAGTCCGTTCCAGGAGTAGTTCACACTCACACAAGGAGGTCACCATGTTGAAGCGGTTCCTGATTGCCCCGCTCGCCCTCGCAGCCCTGACCGGCCCACCCGTCCGGCGGTCCCACGTGCGGAACATCGTTCTGGTCCACGGCGCCTTCGCGGACGGCTCGAGCTACGCGAAGGTGATTCCGCTGCTCACGGCGCGCGGCTATCGCGTGACCGCGGTGCAGAACCCGCTCTCGTCGCTGGCGGCGGACGTCGAAGCCACCAGGCGCGCCATCGCCCAGCAGGACGGGCCCGTGCTGCTGGTGGGGCACTCCTGGGGCGGCATGGTCGTCAGCGAGGCCGGCAACGATCCCAAAGTCGTGGGCCTGGTGTACATCGCGGCGATCGTTCCCACCGACGGCCAGACGGCCAACGACGTGCTGAAGCCGTACCCTCCCACCTCCGGGTTAGGCCACATGAAGCCCGACGCGGCCGGCTTCCTCTCGCTCACCCGCCAGGGCATCGAAGAAGATTTCGTTCCGGATCTGCCCTCGAGCGAGCGCGCCCTGGTCTTCGCGACCCAGGGACCCTGGAACTCCGCGGCCCTCGCCGAGCCGGTGCCCAGCCCGGCGTGGAAGGACAAGCCGTCCTGGTTCATCGCGGTCGACGACCGCATCCTGCCGGCGGATTATGAGCTGGCCATCGCCACGCGCATCCGTGCCAATACGACGCGGTTGGCATCCGGCCACGTGCCGATGCTGTCCCGGCCCAGGCAGGTCGCCGACGTGATAGTCGCTGCCGCAAAGAGTTTCGATGAGGCCAACCCGTGAGGCTACTGACCCTACTCTCCGCGGTGGTGCTGTCGGCCGCCGCGGAGAGCCGTCCCGGCCCCTCCTGCGCGACCGCCGAGCGCCACGAGTTCGACTTCGTGCTCGGCAACTGGCTGGTGCGTGACGCGGCCGGCCAGCTGGTCGGCACCACGACCGTCTCGAAGGCGTACGACGGGTGCGTCATGCTGGAAACCTGGCTGGGCGCGGGCAGTGCGGGCGTGAGCCTGGGCGTCGTCGGATACGTGGAGGGCCGCGGGCGCTGGCGCCGGGACTTCCTCGAGCGCGGCGGCGAGGTGCTCACGCTGGAAGGAGGCTGGGACGGCGCCGCCATGGTCATGACGGGCAAAAGCTACGGGCCGGATGGCGTGCAGGAGCATCGCCTGAGCTGGACGCCGGCACGCGACGGCACGGTGGAGCAGCGCTGGCAGACCTCGGCCGACGCAGGACGCTCGTGGCAAATCAGGTTCAAAGGAGTTTTTCACCGGATCTCGGAATAAGGAGGCAAACCATGAAGATCGTCGTCATTGGAGGTACCGGGCTGATCGGCTCCAAGCTGGTCGCCAAGCTCCGCGAGCAGGGTCACCTGGCGGTGCCGGCGTCGCCGGACACGGGGGTCAACACTCTCACCGGCCAGGGACTGGCCGAAGCGCTCGCCGGCGCCGACGTCGTCGTGGATGTGTCCAATTCCCCGTCCTTCGAGGACGCGGCGGTGCTCAAGTTCTTCGAGACGTCGACCACGACCATCCTCGCGGCGGAGAAAGCCGCCGGCGTCAAGCACCACGTCGCGCTTTCGGTCGTGGGGACCGAGCGGCTCACTGACAGCGGCTACTTCCGGGCGAAAATCGCCCAGGAGAACCTGATCCGGAGCTCGACCATCCCCTATTCCATCGTCCACGCGACCCAGTTCTTCGAGTTCGTCAAGAGCATCGCCGACTCCGCGACTGTCGCCGGCAAGGTGCGGCTTTCGCGGGCGCTGATTCAGCCGATCGCGGCCGAGGACGTCGCGACCGCGGTAGGGCGCGTGGCGGTGGGAGCGCCGCTGAACGGCACCGTGGAAGTAGCGGGGCCGGAGGAGTTCCCCTTGGAGGAGCTGATCAAGAAAGGTCTGGAGGCCCGCAACGACCCGCGTGAAGTGGTGGCCGACCCCGAAGCGCGTTACTGGGGGGTGAAGCTGGAAGAGCGGACGCTGCTGCCGGGAGCCAAGTCCAGCATCGCCGAAACGCGCTTTGATCTGGTTGGGTAGTTCGCCTTCCCACGGCGTGG
>CAYNNS010000225.1:0-5806 GCA_964398345.1 uncultured Gemmatimonas sp.
CCCCCCGGACTCGGGCCGCACCGGCTCGGCGGGGCCCACCGCTTCGGGCTCGGTATCCAGCACCCCGAACACCTGGTGCGCCGAGGTCGGGGCGCGATTCATGGTGCTTGCCATCTGGCCGATCACCTCGATCGGCGCGATGAACATCGTCGCGTACAGCAGGAACGAGACGAACGTCCCCGTCGAGAGCGTCGGTCCGGACGTGCCCAGCAGCCGCGGCACCGCCAGCACCCACACCAGCACGGTCGTCGCATGCACGCCCAGCATGAGGAACGGCCAGAATCCCGTCCACATGCGGTGAATCCGATTGAACTCGGCGGTCACGTCTTCGTTGCGCTCGCCGAACCGCCGCACCTCCCGCGCTTCCTGGTGGAACGCCTTCACCACCCGGATGCCCGGAATCGTGTCGGACAGCACGTCGGTCACCCGCGACCACTTCCGCCACGCCCTGAGGAACAGCCGGTTGATCGACTCCCCATGCCGGAAGATCAGCCAGCAGAAGAGTGGCACCGGCAGCACCATCGCGAGGCCCAGCCGCCAATCGAGCGTCACCAGCACCGTGCCGAGCCCGATCAGCATCACGGCCGAGAGCGAGACATCCACCACGCCGAACGCGACGAATTCCCAGAGCCGGTCGGTATCGGCGGAAACCCGGGTGATGATGCTCCCCGTCTTTTTCCGCGAGAAGAACGCCAGGCTCAGCCGCTGCAGGTGCTCGTAGAGCTCGGTGCGGAGATCCCGCGCCACCCACTCGCCCATGATCGCCATGAGCCGGAGCCGGATCCACGCCGCCGCCTGCCGCACCAGGAACACCAGCGCCATGGCGGAGACGGTGATCCACGCCAGCAGCGCCGCACGCTCCACGGGCAGGCGCCCACCCTTCGCCGGTGCGACCAGACGGTCGAGCACATAACCCGCGAGCCAGGGCGGGATCAGGCTGACCAGCGTGATCAGCGTCGCGGCGGCCATACCGAGCGTGAGCTGCCGGCGGTAGGGCTTGAGGTAGCCCAGCAACCGGCTGATCACCGCGTGCGGCTTGCCCGCGACCAGCGCCTGCGCATCACGGACGGGGCGAGCGACGGCCTCGGCGTACAGCTCGTCCGCGGTTCGCTGCCCCTCTGTCCCTCCGCCCCTCCGCCCCTCTTCAACCACGAATTTCAGATTCTCGAACGCCCGCCGCTGCCGGTGCGTATACCGCACCACCGCGAGCGCCGGTTCGTCGGGCGCGCCGAAGAACGCCAGCGTCGTCGCCGACAGCCCGGGACTCTCCCGCACCACGCTAACCCGCGCCCGCGGGAAGCTCGTGATCTCCCAGTCCGCGTCGTGCATCCTCGCGACGGCGACCTCCTCCGGGCCGAGCGTCACCCAGGTCTCGCGGAGCTCGAGCTTGGGGCTGAGGTCCGCCAGCGCATAGAGCTGGACCGGCGCACCGGACCAGGATGCTTCGATGCGCGCCCGGAGCTCCGTGGGCAGCCGCACGGGCTGCCCGGCGTAGCGGGTGATGATCGCCTGATCGAGACTGTGGTGTGTCGCGTCCATCGTCGTGATCCTCATCTCGAGTCCCCAAACGAAAAGCCTTCCGGGTCTTTCGGAGCACCCGGAAGGCGGATCACGCGAACGGATCGACGGCTTCTAGGGTGCTCGGGTCTTTCGGGTCGTGGCGATGCGGCTGCCGGAGACGCCATCCGCGGGGGCCCACGCGTCCGGACGCACTCCGTGCCCGAAACGCCGGATACCCTGTTTGGCGGCCCTCAGCGTGAGGTAGTGACGTCGCATCGAACCCGAAAACCCCTTGATGGAAGACTCCTGACTCAAACTAAGAAGAGCCGCGATCCCGGGCAAGAGCGCGCGGGACTTTGGCCCCTCGCTTCCGAGCCTCCGACAGCCCGATGGCAATGGCCTGCGGCGCCGCATGGCGCTTTCCACTCGCTTGCTTGCCCGTACCGTGGCATGGATGCCTCCTCGTCGTGTGGTCCTACGAGGGCAGCGACGAGCCGGCCTGGGGGAGCAACACCGCGTTCACGGCACCCACGTCAGCCGCAGCCCCAGCACCCAATCGAGATCCGATTGATCCAGCGGGATTCGAAACAACACGCCCGGACGCACCGGACCGCGCCGGAGATCCAATGAGCCGGTGATCTGGTGTTCCGTGCGCTCGGCCAGGCCGCCGTTGTCCGAGGTGACGAACCAGCGGCCGGTGAGCGCGAGCGCCGCCAGCAGCGTCGCGTTGTCGATTCCGATTCTGGCGCCATAATCGAGGAAGGCCTCGATGTTCCCGCCCCCTTCCTGGGTCGGAATGAACACCGAGGTGCCCAGCCGGATGCCCGTGAGCAGCGCCCCCGCCGTCGCCGGGTGCAGCTCGATCCCCCCGCGCGCGGTCAGCGTCTTCGAGAAAAAGGATTCCTCACGGTCGACGTCGCTCGCGGCCGCGGCCCCCACCGCGGCCGCCGACCTGAGCGAAAGATCGGCCATCAGCGGGAACCGCACGCCGAGCTGCGTGGAGAAGCGCTTCCCCGGCTGATGCAGTCGGAGGCCGAGATAGGGGTTCCCGAACGTGTAGGTCGAGCTGGTGCCCTCGAGTCCTCCGGCAGCCACGGGGACCTCGGCCTCCAGCCTGGTGCTCTGTCCGAACTTGCCGCTGGCCGAGAAGAAGAACCCGCCGGTCAGCGCCTTGAGGTCGGTAGCCTTGATGAAGGGCCGGAAGAATTCCGCGCGGATGGCGGCGCGCTCGCCCTTGTCGTCGAACCAGTAGAGCTGGGCGTGCAACCCAACGGCGGCCACCTGCGTCGTAACCAGAAGACCGGCAAACCCGCGGCGGAGTGCTCTCATGCCGCCAAAGATACGATTACTCTCTAATGGCTGATAGCCGATAGCTCATCGTGATCGTCTATTTCGACGGCTACTGCAATCTCTGCGACGGCTTCGTGCGTTTCCTGCTCGCGCACGACAGGCGTGGCCGCTACCGCTTCGCGCCGCTCCAGGGCGCAACCGCGCATGCTCGGCTGGAAGACCGCTTCACCGGTCCCGAGCTCGAGACCGTCGTGCTCGAGGAACCCAAGCGCTTCCGGGTTCGCTCCGACGCCGCCATCGCCATCCTCACCGGCTTGGGCGGCCTCTGGAACCTCGCCGGCGCGCTCCGCATCATCCCGCGACCCCTCCGCGACCGGCTCTATGACCACGTCGCCCGCAACCGCTTCCGCTGGTACGGCCGCCGTGATGCCTGCCGCATCCCCACAGAATCGGAGCGCACTCGTTTCCTTCCCTGAACTGCCAATCCACAGGTGATGAGGATTTCGCCCACAGATTTCACAGATTACTCCGATGCCCAAAACAACAGTTGACAGACTCTTGCAATTCATCCGAACAACAGGTCAATCTGTGTAATGTGTGGGCCATAATCCCTGCAATCTGTGGATTGCTGTTAAGGAGAGACGATCGCATGAAGGAGCTGGCTACGTTCGCCGGCGGGTGCTTCTGGTGTCAGGAAGCCATTTTTCAGTCGCTGCGCGGAGTCGAGCAGGTGGTGTCCCCGCCGTGATTTCCTACTGAGCTGCTGGAGCTCTTCTTTGCGTTCCACGATCCGACCACGCTCAACAGCACGTTCTACCCCGCCGAACGCTGTCACCAGGATTACTACCGGCAGCACCCCGATAAGGCCTATTGCCGCGCCACCATCACCCCCAAGGTGGCCACGCTGCGCACCAGGTACGCGGCCCGGCTCGTCAGGTGATATGAAACGTGGTGTGGGCCACCGGGCGTCCTTCGTAGCGACAGGTCACGGAGTACTTGCCCTTGGGCCACTGCCCGGGCTGCTCGAATCCCAGGCTCGCCACGTGATACGAGCCGGTCCATCCCGACTGCACCGTGACGGTGAGCGGCACCGGAAAGCTGCGGTCGTCGGGAAAGTCGTACTGGCAGTCCACCTTGAAGGTCGCCGTGCGGGTGGTTTCGGGATAATCGATCGCGTATTCGAGAAACACCCGGCGCGTTATCGCCCCCTCGAAGCTCACCGCGTACTTCCGGTCGGCCAGCGCTCGGCCATCGGAGCCCGCCTCGTAGAAGCGGACCCCGGTCGTCACGGCCTTGATGTCGGAAATCTGGAAGACGTCGCGGGTGACGCTGAAGCTGCCCGAGCCCACCACCTTGTTGCCGTCGCGACAGGTCACCTGGTAGCTCCCGACCTTCCAGGAGCCGCGACTCTTGGCGCCCCAACCCGTCGCGTGGTAGGAGCCGGTCCAGCCCGCCTGAATCGTGCCGTTCATGATGGCGGTCCCACCGCTTCCCGGCGGGCCGGCGTACTCACACGCCAGCTGGAAGCTCGCCGCCGCCGTGGTCTTGGGATAGTCGAGCTCCACTTCCGTCGTGATGAACTTCGTCGTCGCCGAGTCGAATTGCGAGGGGTAGAAGCGCTCGTCGAAATCGGTGATCTTGTCGCTGTCGCCGAGGAAGAAGCGCACTCCGGTCACCTTGGCCTGCAGCGAAGCGAGGCTCACCTTGGTCTGCGCCCCGAGGCTCGGGGCGAGCCCGCACAGCACGAGCAGCGCGGCGATACGTTTCATCGTAGACCTCTCGGGGATTCGCTAATGTACTCTTTTCGGGGAATGCCTGTGCGACGCTATCTCTACCCGATCTTGCTGGGCGCGTCCCTCCTCCCTTCTCCTTCCTCCCTCCTCGCTCAAATCGACCCCAGGCTCTTCGGCCAGCTCAGCTGGCGCCCCATCGGCCCCTTCCGCGGCGGACGGACCAAGGCGGCAACCGGTGTGCCGGGACAGCCGAATGTCTTCTACATCGGCGCGGTGAACGGCGGCGTCTGGAAGACCAGCGACTTCGGCCGGACCTGGACGCCGATCTTCGACGACCAGCCCACCGGATCGATCGGAGCCATCGCGATCGCCCCCTCCAATCCCGACATCGTCTACGTCGGCAGCGGGGAGGGGTTGCAGCGGCCCGACCTTTCCACCGGCGACGGGATCTACAAATCCAGCGACGCGGGCAGGACGTGGACCCACCTGGGACTGCGCGACGGCCAGCAGATCCCCCAGATCGTCGTCGATCCGAAGAACCCCGACCGGCTCTTCGTCGCGGTGCTGGGCCATCCGTACGGCCCTAACCCGGAGCGCGGCATCTTCCGCTCCACCGACGGAGGGCGGACCTTCGAGCAGGTGCTCTCCAAGGACGAGAACACCGGCGGCGTGGACGTCGTCTTCGACCCGGGGAACAGCGCCATCGTCTACGCCGTGCTCTGGGAGGCGCGCCAGGCGCCCTGGGAGAACGGCGCCTTCAACGGACCCGGCAGCGGGTTATTCAAGTCGACCGACGGCGGCAGCACCTGGCAGCCGCTGACCCAGGGTCTCCCCACATTCGAGAAAGACGGACTCGGCCGCATCGGGATCACCGTCGCCCCGAGCGACCCCAATCGCCTCTACGCCACGGTCGCCGTCCGCGGCGGCGGGTACCTCTATCGCTCCGACGATGCCGGCGCGAGCTGGCGCCGCGTCACCGAGGACCCGCGCGTCGCCGGCCGGCCCGACGACTTCGCCGAGGTCAAGGTCGACCCCACCAATCCCGACATCGTCTACACCGCGAGCGTGGTCACCTGGAAATCCAGCGACGGCGGCAAGACCTTCACCGGCATCCGCGGCGCACCCGGCGGCGATGACTATCACCGCCTCTGGATCAACCCCAACGATCCCCGGATCATCCTGATTGCCTCGGATCAGGGTGCCATCATCACCGTGAACGGCGGCGAAACCTGGAGCTCCTGGTACAACCAGCCCACCGCGCAGTTCTATCACGTGAGCGCCGA
>CAYNNS010000226.1:0-5800 GCA_964398345.1 uncultured Gemmatimonas sp.
TCGATCTCCAGCTCAACCCCGACGTCACGGTGCGGGCGCGCGGCGTGATGGAAAAGTGCACCTTCTGCGTGCAGCGGATTCGCGGCGCCCAGCACCAGGCGCGGCTGGAGGACCGGCCCCTCAGGGACGGCGACGTGTTGACCGCCTGCCAGCAGGCCTGTCCCTCCGGCGCCATCGTGTTCGGCAACGTCAAGGATCCCGAGAGCAAGGTGTCCAAGGCGCGCGACGACCACCGCGAATACCACGTGCTGAGCGATCTCAACACCCGGCCCAGCGTCACCTACCTGGCGAAGGTGCAGGCATGACGGTCGTCGCCCACGAGCCGCACCGGCCCACCCAGACCCACGCCGAAGTAACCCGCGACGTTCTCGGCACCCTGCAGACGCCGAGCCGCGGCTACTACCTGGCGCTGTTCGGCGCCGTGTTCATGTTCCTGATCGGCCTCTTCACCTTCACGATGCTGCTGAAGGACGGCCTGGGACTCGCGGGGTACACGCCACCGGTGATGTGGAGCGTGTACATCACGACGTTCGTGTTCTGGATCGGTATCGGCCACGCCGGCACCTTGATCTCGGCGATCCTGTTTCTCTTCCGCTCGCCGTGGCGTACCGTCGTGTACCGCTCCACGGAAGCGATGACGGTATTCGCGGTGATGACCGCCGCGCTCTTCCCGATCATTCACATCGGGCGGCAGTGGATCTTCTACTGGCTGCTGCCCTATCCCAACCAGCGCTTCCTCTGGCCCAACTTCAAGTCGCCGCTGCTCTGGGACGTCTTCGCCATCACGACGTACTTCACCGTCTCGACCACCTTTCTGATCGTCGGCCTCGTCCCCGACGTCGCCGCGATCCGCGACAAGGTCTCCGGGTGGCGCCGCTGGATCTACTCGCAGCTGTGCCTCGGCTGGACCGGGGCCGACAGCCAGTGGCGGCACTACACCCGGGGCTATCTCTATCTCGCGGCCCTGGCGACGCCGCTGGTGCTCTCGGTGCACTCCGTGGTGTCCTGGGATTTCGCGATGTCCATCATCCCGGGCTGGCACGGGACCATCTTCGCGCCCTACTTCGTGGCCGGGGCGATCTACTCCGGCATCGGGATGGTGCTCACCCTCCTGATCCCGCTGCGCAAGGTGCTCCACCTGGAGCACATGATCACCGATTACCACTTCGACAATCTCGGCAAGCTCACCCTGCTCACCGGCTCGATCCTGTTCTACGCGTACGCCATGGAGTATTTCGTGGCGTGGTACAGCGGCAACATCTTCGAGCAGACCACCTTCTGGCGCCGCGCCTTCGGTCCGATGTGTTGGGCCGGCTGGACCATGATCATCTGCAACGCGGGCGTGAGCCAGCTGCTCTGGTTCCGGAAGATCCGCACCAACCTCACCGCGCTCTTCATCATCTCCCTCTTCATCAATCTGGGGATGTGGTTCGAGCGATTCGTCATCATCGCGTCGTCGCTCAGCAACGACTACAACCCCTACGCCTGGGCGGTGCCCGCGGTGACCTGGGCCGACTGGGGCATCCTGATCGGATCGTTCGGCTGGTTCCTGATGTACTTCCTGCTCTTTGCGCGGACCTTCCCCGTCGTGGCGATTCAGGAGATCAAGGAAATGATCCCCTATCCCCGCAAGCACGGAGGAGGGCACTAATGGCAAAGAAGATCGTGCCGGGCGTGCTGGCGTCTTTCGCGCATCTCGATGCCGCGACCGACGCGATCCGCGGCCTCAAGGCCCGGGGTTTCCGCGATCTGACGGTGTACACCGCCGCGCCCAACCACGAGATCGAGGACGCGCTCGATCAGCCGGTGAGCTGGGTGCGGCTCTTTACGCTGATCGGCGGGCTGACCGGCTGCACCGCCGGCTTTGCCATGACGATCTGGATGTCGCGGGACTGGCCGCTGCTCGTCGGCGGCAAGCCCATCGCGGCGATTCCGCCCTACGTCGTGATCGCGTTCGAGCTCACCATTCTCTATGGAGCCCTCAGCACCGTGGCCGGGATCATCATCATGTCCCTGGTCAAGTCGCTCAAAGGGCGGCCCTTCCATCCGCGCTTCACCGACGACCGCATTGGAATCTTCGTGCCCTGTACGCCCGATCAGAACAGCGCGGTTCGCGCGCTGCTCACCGAGGCGGGCTCCGAGGAAGTGACGGTGCACGGTGCGTAGCGAATCACGGCGCTTCGCCCTGGTCGCCGCGCTTGCCCTGCTCGCCTCGGGCTGCAACGCGTACTACAACGCCTGGTCGCCCGACGACCTGATGAAGAGCATTCCCTGGTTCGATCACATGATCAAGTCGCGGATGGTGAGCCCCTACTCCCGCGCCGACGTCCCGCGTTACACCGTGGCCGGCACCGTCCCGATCACCGGTGCCGAGGCGGATTGGTCCAAGGAGTTCGCGACCGGTAACCCGGCTACCGCCGACAGGCTGGTCAATCCGACCGGGCCGGACTCCCTGCTCGCCCGCGGCGACACCTTGTATCACACCTTCTGCGCCGTGTGTCATGGCAATGCCGGAGCCGTCACCGATGCGACCGTCGGCCCCCGCCTGGGCGCCAAATCGCTGCTCACTCAGACGGCGATCGCCCTCTCCGACGGCTACCTCTACAGCATGATCCGCTATGGCCGCGGTGGAATGCCGAGGTATGGCGACAAGGTGTACCGCCGCGAGGATCGCTGGGCCATCGTGAATTACGTGCGCCTGCTGCAGAGAACCGGGGCGGGCAGCCCCTCCGCTCCGCCGCGTCCATGACCGAACGCGACCTCCAACAGCGACTCGTGACCCGCGCCATCAGTGGGCGCTACGATCTCTTCGTCAAGCTCGGGGCCCTGTTCGCCGCCGTCGGTGCGGCGCTTTTCGTGCTCGCGGTGAGCGGGGGACAGAGCGAACGCGCCTGGCAGGCCTTCCACGTCGACTGGCTCTACTTCACCGGACTCACGGCCGGGAGCCTCGCGCTCAACGCGGTCTACAAGGTCGCCAACGCCAAGTGGGCTGGGGTGATCGTGCGCTTCTCGCAGGCCACGGTGTTCTTCGCGCTCGTCTCGCTGATCGGTGCCGTGCTCATTTTCACGCTGGGCTACCATGCGATCTACGGGCCGATGGTGACCCAGCTCCCGGGACTCTCGCCGGGCAAGCAGTTCTGGCTGTCGCACGGCTTCATGGCCGCCCGTGTGATCCTGGGGCTCACGCTGTTGTTCTCGATCGGGTGGATGCTCGTGCGGGCCGATCTGCTGCCCGACATGGCCGCGGTGAAGGAAAGCATGCAGGACGTCCGTCGTCCGATGTATGAGCAGTGGACCGCGGGTTACGACGGGTCCCCGGCCGGCGTCGCCGCGAACGAAGCCCGCATCCACCGGCTGGCGCCGCTCTACGTGGTGCTCTACGCGATCGTGGCCACCATCGTCGCCTTCGACTGCGTCATGGCGCTCCAGCCGCACTGGTTTTCCAACCTGCTCGGCGGCTTCTACTTCATGGGGTCGTTCCTCGGGGGACACACCCTGCTGGTGCTGCTGATGCTGTACGGACGCCGTCAGTTGGCCATCGGCGACCTCGTGAGTCCCAAGCAGCGCCATGACCTCGGCAAGATGTGCTTCGGCTTCACGGTGTTCTGGGCCTATCTCATGTGGGCGCAGTTCCTGGTGATCTGGTACGGCAACCTGCCGGAGGAAACCGGCTTCGTGTTCGCCCGGCTCTGGGGACCGTGGCTGCCGGTCGGCCGCTGGGTCTTCCTCGGCATGTTCCTGATTCCGTTCTGGGGGCTCCTGTTTGTGGCGGCCAAGAAGTCGCCCTTCATGCTGGGCCTCTTCGCCACGGTGAGTCTGGTCGCGCTCTGGCTCGAGCGCTATCTCCTGGTCACGCCCTCGATCACCGCGCAGGGCGGCCCGCCCTTCGCCCTCGCCGAAGCCGGGCCGCTGCTGGGCTTTCTCGGATTCTTTCTGCTGGCGTACGGGTTATTCGCGCGAACCTTCCCGATGGTGTCCCCACGGCTCGCGACTATCACGCTCCACGAGGAACGCCGTCACGGCCACGGTGAGGAATTCTTCCACGACGAGAAGCCGAAGGACTTTGCCATGCCGGCGGAATTGGAGCGGAGGGATCACGAAAGAGGGTAAGAGGGAAAGAGGGTAAGAGGGAAAGAGGGAAAGGAAAGGCCGCCAGGAGGGGATCCCCTGGCGGCCAATTGTTTGCCTTCCCACTTACCCTCTTACCCTCTTACCCTCTTTCCCTCTTACCCTCTTTCCCTCTTACCCTCTTTCCCTCTTACCGTATCGTCGCCACCCTCGCCAGCGCGTTCAAGGAATCCACCGGCAGCCTTCCGATCACCGTGAGGATCCGGAGCGCCCGGCGCATGCCGCCGGGTCCATCGACGTAGTCCGGTGGAGTGCGGGCCGCGTCGCTCGCGTGCATGTCGGGCGCCTGGCGCATCCGCAGGGCGTTCACGCGGTCGACGGGGCCTTCGATACTCTGGATGTACTCGCCATTCTGATCCTGCTGAGCGACGATGACGGTCGGCCGTTCACCCGGCGCTCCGGGCTGGAACATCACCCCGACGACGGGGATTCCCTCGATGAACGGCAGCTCACTGCCGGCCATTTGCAGCGCGTCCTCCCAGGGCACCACGCGCCACACCCGGTCGAACGGATCATTACCGGCCGGGCGGGTTAGCGCTGAGGCGACCATGGCGGGCCCGGCGACCGGTGTCACCACGGAAGCGAGTTGCAGCGTCGGCGCGGGAATGACGGCACGTGAGGACCGCCCCGCCGCGACGCTGTGGGTGGCGATCACGGCCGAGCGCTGCGGTAGCGGTGCCGGAGCAGCCTGCTTTTCCAGCTCGGCCGTCGAATCGACGAGCGCAGTGACCACCGCGGGCGACGGCGTGGGAGTCGCGGTGTTCTGGGTCACGAGTGCTGGTGACACCGCGGTGCGATGTGGGTCGAGCACCGTGCGGGCAACCCAGCCCGCGCCGACCGCCGCCACAACACCCGCAGCCCAGAGGCCCGAACGCTGCAACCGGGCCCGCCACACCGCGAGCGCGAGCCGGCGGCTCCGGCGCTCGCGCAGGTCCTGGAAGGAGGGGGGAACGATGACAGGGCGGGGGGTCAGCCCGCTGAGCAGCGCGGTGGTGCGATCGCGGAGCGCCGACACGCCGGAGCGGCGCCCCTGGCACAGCTTGCATGCCGAAAGATGAGTCTCGATTTCTGCGCACTGCGAACGGCTCAACGCCTGATCCAGATAGGCGTGGAGCTCGTCCTCAGGAATGTGCCGTTCTTGCTTGCTCGTCCAGTCGGTCATGTGCCTCGATTAGCCGTTTCCGGGCTCGTGCCAGCGTCGTTCCTACTGCCCCGACGGCGAGCCCCGTTTGCGCCGCGATCTCCGGATAGCTGAGCCCCGCGTCCCACAGCAGCAGCACATCGCGGTCTCGCTCCGTCAGCGCGGCGAGCGCCCCGGTTACCCTGGCCCAACGTTCCTCCCGCTCCACGGAATCCTCCGCCGAAGGCTCCGGCGTCGATAGCGGGATCGGATCGTCCTTCAACAGCGTGAGGTGTTTCTTCCTGCGTATCGCAGCCCGGGCCTCGTCTCGGGCCAGATTGGCCGCGACGGCGAAGATCCAGGCACGCGGTTTCTCAGGCCGGTGCGCCATCGCACGAATGAAGACCTCCTGTGCCAGGTCCTCGGCCCGGTCGGCATCCCAGATTTTCCTATACAAGAAGCGGACGACTGCCGCGTAGTGCGTTTTGTACAGCCGCTCCAGGTCATCCATGATGGCTACCTCCTCGCAGCTGCGTAGCTTACCGATTTAGT
>CAYNNS010000227.1:0-5788 GCA_964398345.1 uncultured Gemmatimonas sp.
TGCGGCCCGCTGTGCTCCTCCGCCGCCCGCGCGAGATACGGGCGCCCCGCGATCGCCGCGCCCCGGGCCCAGAGCAGCTCGCGGCCCCGCTCCACCTGCGGCGCGAAAGCCTGGTTCTCGAGATACCCGTGCCGCAGTCGCACGCTGCGCACCAGCTCGAGCACGCGTTTCGCTTCGGCGACGTTGCGCGCCAGCGGCTTTTCGCAGGCGATCCCGCGGAGCGCTCCCTTCCCCCGCGCGAGGGTATCGACCACTTCTTCCACGTTGGCGATGCGCGCCTGATTCGGACCGCAGAGCCAGATCGCGTCGATCCGCGGATCCGCGACCAGCTCACGGATGGAGCGGTAAGGCCGGCAGGGGCCGATGTCGAGCGCAGTGGCGTAGGCCGCGGCCCGCGCGGCGTTGCGGGCGTTGGGACTCCACACGCCCAGCACGTCCGCGTCGCGGACGCCCGGCCAGGACAGCATGTGAAAGCGGGCGTTGAAGCCGCTGCCGATGAAGCCGACGCCAAGGCGCTTCGGAATGGGCATGCGGAAGGGGTGAGAGAGGCCGACGGGTTCAGCGAAGGATACCGCGAGCCCGACTCCTCGCAAGCGCCGCGCGCAGCCGCCTCAGGGCTTGAGCGTCCAGAAGCGGGCCTCGTAGCGCCAGCGGGTGAAGGCGATGCTCCGCCCATCGGGGGACACCGCGGGTTGGGTCTTCTCCGTCGAGTCGGTCGTCAGCTGTTGCGGCTCGGCCCCCGCGGCCGCCGCCACGCGGAACAGCTGCAGCCGCCCCGCCTGATCCGGCTGCGGAAACACCAGCCAATGGCCGTCCGGGCTTACCCCGAAGCCGTCGTAGATCTGCGTACTGTGATAGCGGTGGAGCACGGTGGGCACTCCGCCGGTCCGGGCCACGCGATAGAGCGTGTGCTCCGCGCCGCGTACTCCGGAAAAGGCGATCAGGTCGCTCGAGCCCAGCCATTCGGCATGCCCCACGGCATCGTTGAAGCCCGTGAGTGGAACGGCTCGCGCTGGCGCGGTGACCTTGCCACGGACCTGATCCACCACGATGACCCACAGCTCCGAGCGGCGCCGCCCCAACACCGAGTCGCCCTCGAACCCGATCCAGCGGCCGTCGGGAGACCAGCGCGGCCAGCCGACCTCCGCGCCGCGGCCCAGGCGGGTTAGGCGCGTGAGCGGCTCCGCCCGCTCCGCGGGCCGCAGCCAGACGTCGTCCGAGCCCTGCTGGTGCGAGTGGAAGACGATCCAGCGCTGGTTGGGCGACCAGCTGAGACCCTGGTCTTCCGAAGGCGAGGCCTGCACCACCGCTGCCGGTGCGGTGGCGGGCGCGCCGGCCTCGGCGGCGATGATCCCGGCGTCCTGCGCGATGTCGGGATAGCGGAAGTCGTCGCTCACCCGCCGCCAGGTGCCATAGGTGATGCCGAGCTGCTTGCCCGCCGGATCCCAGGAGGGAGTCTCGGCTTGAAATGCCGTGCGCAGCACCGCGGGGCCGCCCAAGGCGGGGACCACGGCAACTTCGGTCCAGTAATCCTGGCTCTTGAACAGCACGGTTCCGTCGCTGCTCACCGAGGGCGCGTAGGTATCGCGGCCCAGGGCGGCGAGCGAATGCCCCGTGCCGTCGGCCAGGTTCCAGGCCCAGAGGCTCACGAAGCCGTGTCCGTCCGGCAGGGCCAGGTAGAGCTCGCTCCCATCGGGCGACCCGGCGAGCGGACCGTACGCCTCCCGGGTTTCGAGGCCGGGGGGCGGGCCTTCGCCGCAGGGCAGAGTAACCCGCTGGGTGTCCCCCGAGAATGCGAGACAGGCGACCCGGCCGTCCCGCAGCCAGACCGGATACCCGAGCCGAGCCGGAGCGCTGCGCGCGCGCTCGGCCTTACCCGTGGAATCCACGATCCAGAGCACCGACTGCGCGGAAGTGAACTGCACGCCGGCCAGCGAGCCGGCGGCGGACCAGGCGAGCTCCCGTAGCTCCCCGGGAGCAACGCTGTGGCCTGCGCGGTCTCGGAGCACGGTCCCCGGAGGCCAAAGTGGGCGTCGCGTCCCTTGCGCGACATCGTACAGCCACCACGTCGCTTCGCTGTCGGGTTGCTGCGTGACCAGGCGGCCGGCGGGCCGCCAGACGAGATGCAGGATCCGGGCGTCACCTGCGGGCAGCGTCCGCGCCGCAGTCCCGCCAATGCCCTGCACCCGCAGGACGTTGTGCGCGGCCGTCGCCAGCCACTTGCCGTCGGGAGAAATCGCGCCGAGCGGATCGCGATACCCCACCGGACCGAATTGGTGGACCGTCGCGACCAGCAGGGGAGTGGACTCACGCGGGGTTGAGGAGCCGCAGCCCTGGGGACCCAGCGCGAGGAACGCGGCGAGACCGACTCGCAGGCTCGAAGGCACGCCGCAAGCTACGAGTCGCAAGGCCGGCCAGCCAATCGGCGCCCCGCCCGCCTAGCTTTCGCAATGCGCTTGCTCCTGGGAACGCTGCTCCTGCTGGCCGCGCTGCCGTCGCGCCAGACTGCGCCTCGCTGGAATGACGCCGATTGGCGCGTCCTCGACAGCAAGGTCCGCTGGGCGGTCACCCGGCGCCTCGATACCCTGCCGCTCGGCAGCGCCATCGCCCGGCTGGGAGAGAGCTTCGTCGGCACCACCTACACGCCCGGGACGCTCGAGGCGCCGGGTCCCGAGCACGTGGTCATCGACCTGCGCGAATTCGACTGCGTCACCTTCATCGAGAACCTGCTGGCGCTGACCCGCTTCATCCGGGACGACGGGGTCAAGGCGCTCGGCAACCGGCCCGCGGCGGAAACGCGGTACGCGGGTTACCTCGAAGCGCTGCGCTACCGCGACGGCCGCCTCGACGGCTACGCCAGCCGGCTGCACTACTTCTCCGAGTGGCTGAGCGACAACGCGCGCCGGGGCAAGCTCGCGCTGCTGACCCGCGAGCTCGGTGGCATCCCCGATTCCGAGCCCTTGAGCTTCATGTCGACCCACCCCGCGGCGTACCGTCAGCTCGGCGACCCCGGCGTCGCCGCACAGATCCGGGCGATGGAGCAGCGGCTCAATACCGCGCTCCCGCGCTGGTACATCCCCGAGGATCGCATCGCCGCGGTCGCCGGCCGGATCCACGACGGCGACATCATCGCCGCGACCTCGACGCTGTCGGGTCTCGACATTGCGCACACCGGGATCGCCCTGTGGCAGCACGGCGAGCTGCACCTGTTGCACGCGCCGCTGGTGGGGAAGGTCGTGGAGATCTCTGCGGTGCCGCTCGCCCAGCGCATCCTGGACCTCAAGACCCAGGATGGCATCATGGTCGCGCGCCTGCTCAAGTGACGGGCGGCGTTATTTCGGGAATCCGTTGCGCGAAATGCCGGCGGTGAGCTTGAGCGCGTTGCCGTAGTAGAGCTTCTTGAGCACCGAGTCGGGCAGCCCCAACCCGTACAGCTTCCAGAACGCGTGGTAATCGCGGTAGTAATCGAAATACTCGTCGAAGGTCTCGAACACCCGCCAGTAATAGGGGTACTCGTCCGGCTGAAAGCTGTCCTTCCCGAACAGCAGGCGGTCCTGGTACTTGATCATGAATTCGCGTGCGGTGCGCGGCTGGCGGCCCAGGTCGTAGAGGATCGCCCCGACTTCGCTGTAGAGATGCGGCAGGCTGTCGAACATCCGTCCCAGCCGCGCCAGGTCGTTGGCGTGCCAGCCGAGGTGGGCCAGCACCCAGTTCACCTTGGGATGGCGCGCGAAGAGCCGGTTGCGTTCCGCCATCAGGTCTTCGAACGAGGGGAACCGGCTGCGATCCTGATAGCGCCGGTCGGGATAGAGCGCCAGCTCGAGCCAGCGCTCGTTATGAAAGTCGATCGGCTCGAAGAACTCCGAGGGATCGGCGACGTGAATGAACACGGGAATCTTGAGCCGCGCCGCCGTCTCCCAGACCGGATCCAGCTCGGGGTCGTCCAGCTTGAGCCGCGTCCCGTCGGCCTTCCTGGTAAAGAGCCCGAAGCCCTTGCTGATTTCGCCCACGCCCGCGGCACCGGCCGCGATGTCGGCCTCGAGCTGCGCGGCGATGCGCGGGCCCGAGCCGGGCCCCACGTCCCGCAGATTGAGCCCTGTGAGGAACACGAAGCGGTCCTTGTAGCGCGTCGCTGCCACCGCGGCGAGCTGCTGTTTCAGCCGGTCGCCCATGTTGTTATTGGCGCTCACCATCACGCGGAGGTTCAGCGAGTCCATCGCCGCGATCACCTGACTGATCACCTCGGGTGAGGTGAGCAGCGGGGGATGCCCGTGAAAGTCCACGGCGGGAAACTTGGCGCGTGGCACCAGATGGACCGGCGTGACCAGCGTGGAACCCGGCTTGTATTCGATGATGCTGGGAGGCGGAAACTCGGGCTGCCGGCCTTCCGCGGGGCGCGGACGGATTTGTCCGGGGGCGCCGGTTCGCTGCGCGGCGAGCGGGACAGCGAGCAGGAGTGCGATCGGGGCTGCGAGCAATGCGAGTGCGCGGGACGTCATAGGGCCGGAAACTTACGAGCCCGCGGCCCCGGCGGCCACTGCTCTGGAGGGCGCTGGCCGAGGGTGGCGAGGCGCGAAAGTCCCGGATACGTTCCCGCTCCGAACCGTGCAGCGGAGGAGTGACCCAATGTCCCGCAAGCAACAGTTCCCCGGTATCCTGAGCTCGGCGATCGTCCTGATTGCGCTGCCCACCGCGCTGCTGGGCCAGGGCCTCGTCTATCCCAAGACCACCAAGGTCGACCACGTCGACGTCTATTTCGGTACCAGGGTCGCCGATCCCTATCGCTGGCTCGAGGATGACACCGCCTCCGTCGTCAAGGCCTGGGTCCAGGCCGAAAACGCGGTCACCTCGGCGTACCTCGACAAGATCCCCTTCCGCGGCCGGCTCCGCGCCCGCCTCGAGGAGCTGCAGAACTACCCGCGGACGACCGCGCCCTCGCACACGGGACCGTACTACCTCTTTTCCCGCAACGACGGGCTGCAGAACCAGTCGGTGCTCTACCTGCAGCGCGGGCTCACCGGCAGTCCGGAAGTGCTGCTCGACCCCAACACGCTCTCCACCGACGGGACGGTGCGGCTCGGCGCGACCCGCCTGTCGCGCGACGGCAAGTACTTCGGCTACGGCACCTCCAGCGGCGGCTCCGACTGGGAGAGCTACCACATCATGGAGACCGCCTCGCGCAAGCCGTTGCCCGACCTGATTCGCTGGGTCAAGGTCTCCGGCATCAACTGGTACAAGGATGGCTTCTTCTATAGCCGCTACCCGGCACCCGCCGATACCACCAAGCTGCTTTCCGCATCGAACGAGAATCACCAGGTCTACTACCACACGGTCGGCACGCCGCAGTCCCAGGATCAGCTCGTCTTCCAGGATGCGGCCCACCCCAAGCGCTTCCACACGGTCCGGCTCACGGACGACGACCGCTTCCTGATCCTCGACGTCTCCGACCGCAGCCTGGCCGGGAACGACGGCAACGCGGTCTGGATCCGGGATCTATCCAAAGGTGAGACGGGCTTCCGTCCGGTGATCGAGCAGTTCAAGGACAGTTACAGCGTCATCGACAACGTCGGCGACAAGCTGCTGGTCCTGACCAATCGCAATGCGCCGAACTGGCGCGTCGTGGAGATCGACCCGGCGCACCCGGCGGAAGCCAACTGGAAGGAGATCCTGCCCGAGAAGCCCGAGCCGCTCGACAACGCCTCGTCGGCCGGCGGCAGGCTGTTTGCGACCTACATGAAGGACGTGACCCACCGGGTCTACGTCTATGACCTCACCGGCAAGCTCGAGC
>CAYNNS010000228.1:0-5777 GCA_964398345.1 uncultured Gemmatimonas sp.
CCCTGGACTTCTACCCGGGGCATGTCCGCCCCGAACGCCTGAGGCGGCTCGGTCAGCTTGGCGGCAAGGTCGAGGCCGCGAATCGAGGTGAGGCCGGGATCGTCCTCGACTTTCTCGGTGTTGAGCAGCTCGCCCCCCGGCACACCGCGCTCGAGCACGACGGCCTTGAGCATGCCCCGGCCCGCATACATGGCGGCGCAGAGGCCCGCAGGACCACCGCCGATGATGATCACGTCGAAGTGATTATTGAGCGTCGGATCCATGGGGCCCAAATATAGCCGACCGACCTCAGCCTCCCGTCACGCGAGCATCGAGCCCGAGCAGCCATTCGGCGGGTACTTCCTGCGAGCCGATCAGCGAATGCCCGGACTCGGCATCGAGGTCGCCGTGCCAGTCACTCCCGCCGGTCCGCAGCAGCTGCAGCGCTTCCGCCAGGGCGGTGAGCCGGGCGCGCGCCTCGCCGCTGTGACCTGGATGGCGGGTCTCCACGGCGTCGAGACCTTCCTCTTTGAAGGCGGTGAGCACC
The DNA here is from genome assembly GCA_964398345.1 of uncultured Gemmatimonas sp. Taxonomy (GTDB): domain Bacteria; phylum Gemmatimonadota; class Gemmatimonadetes; order Gemmatimonadales; family GWC2-71-9; genus JABFSM01. Next base: position 527 of record CAYNNS010000228.1, read on the forward strand.
GGGCGAGTGCCGCGGTCCTTGAGATGCGCCGCCGAGACGATGCCACCGACGGAATGCACCAGCGCGGCGACTTCCCGGAAGCTGGGCAAGGTCTTCTCGACGTATGCCGGCCGCCCCTTGGCGAGCCACAGCGAAAAGGCGTCGTCGACGCTGGGGACCTTGCCCAGCCGCACCAGGGCCCGGGCCAGGTGAGGGCGCCCCATCGCCGCACCACGGGTCTCCTCCGCCAGATCAGCGAACGAAACATCGACGCCCCAGGCCTGCAGTCCTTCGACCATGGCCCGGCCGCGGCGGAGGCGATCCTCCCGGCAGCGCTGCAGGAACGCATCGAGCTCCGGATCGCCCGGCGGCAGGAAGTACCCCAGCACGTGGATCTCCCCCCAAGGGGCGGCGGTCGAGAACTCGCAGCCGCTCACGACCCGCACGCCGAGCCGCTCCCCTTCCCCCTGCGCCTCGGGCACGCCAGCGAGGGTATCGTGATCGGTGAGCGCGATGGCGCTCAGGCCGAGCTCCGCGGCACGGCGCACGACGGCGGCAGGAGCCAGCAGGCCGTCGGACGCGGTGGAATGCAGATGCAGGTCGATCAGAGCGGGACCCGGCGTGCTCAGCGGCGATACCCCAGCTCGGGAGAGGTCCAGGAAGGCTGCGACACGCGAAACAGCGCGATCAGCTCGGCGTCGCTGAGCTCGGCCAGCGAAGTCTCACGGTTCTTGGCGGAGAGCGGCGAATACCGCGCGATGCGTTCTTCAGCCATTGCCGGCGGGCGCCGGCTGAAGCGCAACGCGAATTCATCCTTGTCGTATTGGGTAATCCTGCCGGCGGGAGAGACCGCCCAGCGCTCGCCGTTGACTTCGATGCTTCGCACCATGATCAGGACTCCCCCAGAGAAACGGCCTCCCAGAGGACCGCGGCATCTGCGGCATACACCGCCAGCGCGCGCAGCCGCGCTTCGAGCGCGGCGTCCTGCGCGTCGCGCGGAGCCCTGGTCCGATGCAGCTCGGCGGAGGCACTCTCGCTGAATTCCAGAAAAGTGTCGCGCTGCTCGGGGTGACGGAACAGCCAGAGCGACTGGCCGCGGGAGCGCAGCCGGGTGGCCAGCTCGCCGAGCAGCGCGAGGTATTCCGGCTCCCTGGCCTCGGGAACCTGCGCCCGGGCGACGCTCAGGACTCGCGGCACCGTGTCAGACCAGCTCCTCGGGGAATTCCTGCAGCGTGTTGCGCAGGTCCGCGAGGAAGCGATCGGCGTCGGCGCCGTCCACGATGCGATGGTCGAAGGACAGCGCGAGCATGCCCAGGGTCCGAATGCCGATGGCATCGCTGCCGTCCGGGCCACTGATGACCGCGGGCCGCTTGCCGATCGCCCCGACCGCGAGAATTCCGGACTGTGGCTGGTTGAGTACGGGGAGCCCGACGAAAGTTCCGAAGACCCCGGGATTGGTAATTGTGAACGTGCCCTTCTGAACTTCGTCGGGAGAAAGCTGCTTGTTGCGTGCGCGCTCGGCCAGATCGTTGATCGCGCGGGCAATGCCCAGCAGGTTCAGCTCGTCGGCCCGGCGAATCACCGGCACGATCAGCCCCCAGTCCATAGCCACGGCGATGCCGAGGTTGACCTCCCCGCGGAACAGCGTGCTCTCGCCCATCACGGCGGCGTTGAGCACCGGGTGGCTTCGCAGCTTCCGGGCTACCACGCTCGCGATGAACGCCAGGAACGTGAGATTCACACCCCGCTCGGCGTAGTCGGCTTTGCGTTTGGATCGCAGTGCGGCGATCCGGGTGTAATCCACTTCGATCAGGCTCTGGACGTGCGCCGAAACCCGGCGCGACATGATCATGTGGTCGGCGGTGAGCTTCCGGATCCGCGACCACGGCTCGACCCGGTCGCCTTCCCAGGGCTCAACGACTGGACCGGGAATGACACGGATCCCCGCGCCAACGCTGAGGTCCTGGTCGGACGAGCGGACGGGCGGACGGGCGGACGGAGGCGTGGCGCTCACTCCGGCTTCGATCGCCGAGAGCACATCGCTCTTGGTGACTCGCCCGGCAAAGCCAGAGCCGGGAATGCTGGTCAGGTCGAGGTTGTGCTCCGCGGCGATCTTGCGGACCAGCGGCGTCGACTTGCGGCGCAGGCGTTCCTCGAGGGACTCGGCCTGAGGGGAGTCTGACGGCCGCACCGGGGGCCCGACGGGTGCCGGCTTGGCCTGCGGGGCAGCCGCTTTGGGTGCCGGAGCGGGTGGCGCCGCCGGTGGCGGGCTCGGGGGAGCCACCTTGGGCGCCGGCGCCGCAGCAGAGGTGGCCGCCGCGGCATCGGTCTCCAGGCGAGCCACCACCGTCTGCACTGCTACGGTCTGACCTTCCTGCACCAGGATCTCGGCGAGCACCCCCGCCGAGGGAGCCGGAATCTCCGCGTCCACCTTGTCGGTGGAGATCTCGAAGATGGGCTCATCCCGTTTGACGCTGTCGCCCGCCTTCTTCAGCCATTTGGACAGCGTGCCCTCGGCAATGGACTCACCCATCTGGGGCATGACCACGTCAATCTTTGCCATTAGCCAATTCCTGGTTCTGGTCGGTAGGAGGGTCAGAGGGTAGGAGGGTAACGGAAGTCTTACCCTCTTACCTACGTACCCTCTTACCCTCCTAGTATGCCGCCAGCCATCGGCACGCTTTCACAATATCCCCGGTCTGCGGTAACACGAAATCCTCGAGCGTCGGCGCATAGGGCAGCGGCACATCGTGGGCGCAGACGCGCTTGACCGGCGCGTCGAGCCATTCGAAGGCGTGCTCGTTGATTCGCGCGGTAATCTCCCCGGCCACGCCCCCCGTGCGGGTGTCTTCGTGCACGATCAGCACGCGATTGGTCCGCTTGACGGCCGCGAGAATGGCGGCGTCGTCGAGCGGCAGCAGGGTGCGGAGGTCGATCACCTCGACCGTGAGCCCGTCGTCCCGCTCCAGCTGCTCCGCGGCCTCCAGCGACTTCCACAGCATCGCCGACCAGGTCAGGATCGTGAGGTGGCGGCCGGGGCGCGCCACGCGCGCCTGACCGATCGGCGTGAGGATCTCTTCCTCCGGCGGAAGGTTCTCCTTGACACGGCGATAGAGATACTTGTGCTCGAAATAGAGCACGGGATCGTCGTCCCGGATCGCCGCCTTGATCAGGCCCTTGGCATCGCGCGCCGTGGCGGGCGCGACGATCTTGAGGCCGGGCGTGTGCAGGAACGCCGCCTCGGGGTTCTGCGAATGGAACGGCCCGCCGCGCACGTACCCGCCCGCGGGGCCGCGGACCACGATCGGCGTCGGCAGCCCGGCGCGATAGCGGGCGGTGGCCACGTAATTGGTCAGGATCGAGTAGGCGCAGGAGATGAAGTCGATGAACTGCATTTCGCAGACCGGCCGGAGCCCCATGTGGGCCGCGCCCGCGGCCGCGCCCACGATCGCGGTTTCCGCGATGGGGGCATCGATCACCCGCTCGGCCCCGAAGCGCTTGACGAACCCCTCGGTCACGTTGAAGGCCCCGGCGTAGTTGCGGACGGCCTCGCCGAGCACGAAGGGACGCTCATCGCGAGCGAGCTCCTCGGCCAGCCCGTCCCGCAGGGCCTCGAGGTAGGTGACTTCAGCCATCGAGGCTCCGGTACCACTCGAGCTCGGCGCGGGGGGGGACCGCGAGCACGCCATCGAGGGCCGAGCCGGCCTCAGGCAAGGGCTCGTTTTCGCAGCGGGCGACCGCCTGCTCGAGCTCCATTTCCACGCGCAGGTCGACGGCCGCCAGCTCCGCCTTGGTCGCCCATTCGAACTCGGCGAGCTGCTTGAGGTAGCGCTCGACCGGGTCGTTGGCCGCCCAGGTCTCCAGCTCGCCGGCAGGCACATAGGACTGGTTGTCGTGCTCGGCGTGGCCCTTGCCACGGTAGGTGAGCAGCTCGATGAGCGGCACCCCGCCGCCGGCCGGGGCCCGCTCGACGGCCTCCCGGGTGACCTGGTACACCGCCAGCACGTCGTTACCGTCGGCCTGCTCTCCCGGGACACCATAACCCGCGGCCTTCTCGACCAGAAACTTGACCGCCGTCTGCCTGTCCATCGGCGTGGAATACGCGTAGCCGTTGTTCTCGGCAATCACGACGAGGGGCAGCCGCTGCACCGCCGCAAAGTTCATTCCTTCGTGAAAGGCGCCGGTACTCATGGCGCCATCGCCCACGTACACCAGCCCGACCCGGGGCTCGCGCCGCATCCGGAAGGACAGCGTGATCCCCGCCATCACCGGCACCATGTCGCCGAGATGGGAAATCTGGCCGATGAAGCCCCGGTCGAGATCGTTGAAATGGATGTTGAGCTCGCGGCCCCGGGTGGGACTCTCGGCCTTGGCCATGTACTGGCGCAGGACCTCGAGCGGCGTGGCCCCCTGCACCAGCATGGAGCCGAGATTGCGGATCAGGGGGGAGAGAATGTCGCCCTTGGAGCGGTCGAGCGCGTAGGCGCTGCCCACCGCGTCGGCCTCCTGCCCCAGCGAGCGGAATAACCCGCCGATGACCTTGGTCTGCCGGTACAGATTGACGAGCTTTTCCTCGAGCGAACGGGTCAGCCGCATGAAATAGTAGAGCTCATGCAGCTGTGCCCGCGAGAGCCCCGCGGGAATCGGCCGGTCGCTGCCCATCTTAACCCGCCATCGCGCCCTCGATCCGCATCTTGTAGAAGGACCGGTAGACGAAGCTGATCGAAATCAGCAGCGACGCGGCGGCCAGCAACCGGCTCAGCGTGCCGCCCTGCTGCGAGGTCAGCGACACCGCCAGCTCGACCGCGAGCAGGCCGAACAGGGTGGTGAACTTGATGATCGGGTTGAGCGCGACCGACGAGGTGTCCTTGAACGGGTCGCCGACGGTATCGCCGACCACCGTGGCGGCGTGCAGTGCGGTGCCTTTCTGCTTGAGCTCCACCTCGACGATCTTCTTCGCGTTGTCCCAGGCGCCGCCGGCGTTGGCCATGAATACCGCCTGGTACAGGCCGAACAAGGCGATGGAGATCAGGTAGCCCACGAAGTAGAAGGGCTCCAGGAACGCGAAGCCGAGGGTGCCGAAGAACACCGCCAGGAAGATGTTGAACATGCCTTTCTGCGCGTACTGCGTGCAGATCTCCACCACCTTCTTGCTGTCGCTGACCGAGGCCTTGGTCGCGCCTTCTAGTTTGATATTGGCCTTGATGAACTCCACCGCGCGATAGGCGCCGGTCGTCACGGCCTGGGTCGACGCGCCGGTGAACCAGTAGAT
>CAYNNS010000229.1:0-5762 GCA_964398345.1 uncultured Gemmatimonas sp.
GTTGATGGTGTCTCTGGCGGTGCGCCCGGGGAGGTATTGGTTCTCGGGGTCGCCGTCCCTGTTGGTAAAGGCCGCCACCGCGATCGACGCCGTGTCGGCTAATGGTTCCGCGTCCTTCGCCTGCAACGCCTCGAGGAAGTCTTCCACCGTCCGGAAACGGTCCTCCGGCGCGCGCTGCAGCGCCCTCGCCACGGCGCCTTCGATGGCGCGCGCGATGCCCGGCCGCTTGAGCGAGAGCCGGGGCGCGGTGTGGCTGAACCGCTGCACCAGGATGGCTTCGGCCGTCGCTCCGGTGAAGGGCGTCTCCCCGCTCAGCATCTCGTAGAGCACGCTGGCGAGGGCGTACACGTCGCTGCGACCATCCAGCTCGGCGTCTCCTCCGGCCTGCTCGGGGCTCATGTAGGCCGGCGTGCCGATACTGGAGCCGGCTTGCGTCATCCGCGTGTCCGTGCCGCCGGTCCGCGCGATGCCGAAGTCCGCGATCAGCGCGTGGCCGCCCTCGAGCAGCACGTTTTCCGGCTTGATGTCGCGGTGGATGACGCCTTGCGCGTGGGCATGGGCCAAGCCGTCGCCGACTTCCCGCGCGATGCGGAGCGCCTCGTCCACCGGCAGCACGCGCTCGCGCTCGAGCCGGGCCCGCAGTGACTCTCCGTGCACGAAGGGCATGACGAAGAAGAGCAGGCCGTCGGCCGAGCCCGAGTCGAAGAGCGGAAGGATGTGGGGATGGCGCAGCTTGGCCGTGGTGCGAATCTCGGCGTGGAAGCGCTCCGGGCCGAGCCAGGCTGCCAGCTCCGGATGGAGAACCTTGAGGGCGACGTCGCGCTCGTGACGGAGGTCGTGTGCCAGGTAGACTGTCGCCATGCCGCCGCGCCCCAGTTCCCGCTCGAGGCGGTAGCGCTGTTGCAGCGCGTTATGAAGCCTCTCCTGCACTTCTGGCATCGGTCAGACGGGTCGCACCTCGCGCACTTCGATCGCTCCCGCGGGCAGTGTGCAGTACCAGGCTTTCTCAACGGTCACGGATTCGACCGGATAGATCAGGCCTCCCTGTGCCAGTACGTCGCCGATCCTGACGGAGACTTCAACCGTGTCGAGCGCCTTCTGCTGCCCGCTGCGCAGCGCGCGCAGCTCCATCGTTTCCTGCCACGCGGGCAGGGCCGATTCCGCGAACGCGAGTCCCGGGCCCACCTGTTCCGCCTGCACCAGGTGGCCCTGACCATAGATGTCCACCACGGATTCACTGGGCCTGGTGTTGGCCGGCAGCCGGTAGACGCCGGGGTGTTTGGTGACTCCGAGCGCCTCGCGAAGGGCTTCGCGAAACAGGCGCGAGTCGGCGTCGAGGCCGTTGTCCGAGAGCAGCTGGTCGAGCCTTGCCTGCACGGCCGGATCGCGCGAAGTCATAGCCATGGGGTTTGAGGTCGCCCCAACTTATCACCTCGCCTATCTTGCCGCTGCCAGAGCGGGGAGGCGGCGGTGATTCCGTATAAGGACGACAACCCGACCTTCCGCACGCCGATCGTCACCTACCTGATCATCGCGGCGAACGTCGCGGTCTGGGTGCTGTTCCAGGGCATGGGGCAGTCTCCCGCCCTCGAGCACTCCGTGTGCCAGCTCGGCCTGATCCCCGGTCACCTGAGCCACGCCATTCCCGCCGGTGCTTCGGTCCAGCTCGGGCCGAACGAATACTGCCGGGTCGGCGATCTCCCCGGCTGGGCCACGGTGCTGACCTCGATGTTCAGCCACGGCGGCTGGCTGCACCTGATCGGCAACATGTGGTTCTTCTGGATCTTCGGCAATAACGTGGAGGATTCCACCGGGCGCTTTCGCTTTCTGGTGTTCTATCTGCTCTGCGGGACCGTGGCCGCACTCACCCAGAGCCTCGCTAACCCGGTCAGCCGGATCCCGATGGTCGGCGCGTCGGGCGCCATCAGCGGAATCATGGGTGCCTACATCGTGCTCTACCCGCGCGTCCGGGTCCACATGCTGGTGATCCTGGGCTTCTACTTCGGCAGGATTGCCGTGCCCGCGTATCTCATGCTCGGCTACTGGCTGCTGGTGCAGCTCTTGAGCGGCGCGCTGGCGGGCGGACAGGAAGGCGGAGGAGTGGCGTTCCTGGCCCATGTCGGTGGGTTCGTAGCGGGGATGCTGCTGATCCTGCTGTTTCGCAACCGGGCACTGGTGGAGGCGCATCGGGCAGAATCCGTACCGATGCAATCAGCGGGCTACCGCATTCCCTGGCGCTGATCACAAAATCGTGTGGGACTTCGGTTTCCGGCTTGGGTCCGCTGGTCCTTCCGGGAGCGAGAGCGGCGCTACGGCGTCGGGCCGGACTCCTGCAGCAGCTCGGCGAGGTAATGGCCCCAGATCGCGGGGAGCGAGTGGGTGCCGTGCCCGCGGGTCTGGTCGCTGATGGGGATCAGAATGTAGCGGCCGTGTGGCACCCGCTTGATCTCGCGGTCGAGGATGCCGAGCTCGGGCGGATTCACCTGATCGTCGGCGGAGTTGATCGCGAAGAGCGGCGCCGTGATCTGGTCGAGGTGGGGCAGCGGGTTGTACTCGCGCGAGGCCTCGTACTGGTAAATCATGTCGTTGGCGTCGAGGTTCCGCAGCGCCCGCGCCACCCGGGCGTGCAGCGCCGAATCCGCCATGGCGCGGGTGGGCAGCTCCTTTTGCCACTGCAGCGGCACGCTGGTCATGAGCAGCAGGATCTGCTCGGCGGCGGCTAACCCGCGCGGCTGCGCGGTATACTCGCCGCCCTTCCAGTCCGGGTCGTTCTCGATGTCGTCGAGCATCATCTGCCGCATCATCCGGTTGCGCCCGGCGATCTCCACCGGGTTACTCGCCAGCGGCATCAGCGCGTCCATGAAGTCCGGATAGCTGTAGCCCCAGACCCAGGTATGCATGGCGCCCATCGAGGTACCCATCACCAGGCGCAGGTGCTTGACGTGGAGGCCTTCGGTCAGTAGCAGATACTGCGCGCGCACCATGTCGTGGTAGGTGTACTTGGGAAACTTCATGAGCAGCTGGTCGCTCGGCTTGCTCGATTTGCCGTGGCCGATCCCGTCGTGCAGAATGATGAAGTACCTGGTGGCGTCGAGCAGCTGGCCGGGCCCGAAGAGCTGTCCAGCGAAGGTCGGCGAGAGAAAGCCGCGGCCGCTGCCTCCGGTGCCGTGCATGATCAGCACGGCATTGCTGACCCGGCCGTTGGCGTCGCGCGCCGGCGTGCCGATGGTAGTGTAGTGCAGCCGCAGCTCCGGCAGCGTTTCGCCGCTCCCGAAATGGAAGTCCCGGGCGACGTAGTCGCCTTCGACGGGGGCGGGATACGTCGCCGGAGTCTGCGCTTCGGCCGCCAGTGCTCCGAGGAGCAGCAGAACTCCGGCCCCGTATCTCACTGGCTGAGCGCTGCGAGCACCTGCTGGCCCAGCGCCTGAATCGCGCTGAAGCTGGCGGCGCTCACTTTGCGGCCGGCCTCCGTGATCGCGGTGGTGACGGTCGTGGTGACCGCGGCGATCTGGCTCGCGCTGGGCCGGTCGCCCGATTGCAGCCGCTCGAGCAGCTGGCGCAGCCCGAAGGTCGCCACGGCCGCGGTCCAGGTGGTAGGCGAGAATCGGATGGCGTTGAGCGCGTCCTCGTAGGGGCCCGTGCTGTTTCTGCTCCGCGCCACTTCGCTGCGGAGCGCGATGAAGGTCGCATGGCGGATCAGCCCCATTTGCCGGAAGCCACCGCCCGTGTAGGTACTGGAGTGCTGTGAGGGGTCGAAGCTCCAGCCCAGGAACATCCACGCCACCCAGTTCTCCACGGGGTTGGCAATGGGAACGCTGGGATCGGCGCGGGACTTCCGTGCGGCGTTGCCCACGTCCCACCAGACGTCGTGGACCGAGGCGCCGAGGTTGGCGTCCTGGCCGTAGCGCAGCAGGTGGAGCGCCACCAGCGTCGAGGTCCAGCGCCGTACCTCGAAACAGTCGCGAAAACTCACCCGCAACGTGTCTTCCAGCAGACAGGGCGCTCCCGGATTGGCGGTGGCGTTGGCCGAGGTGCGCAGGGCGGTGACCGCGCGGAGCAGGTTCTCGGCCGTAGGGTAGGCGCGATAGCCCGCGATCGCCGCGGCGGCCAGGCCGCCCGAGTAGCTGAGGATGGCTTCCGGCAGTGGATGATCGGGCATCCAGTCGAGATTGGTCGCCTCGTCCGACCAGATCGGCAGCCGCGCCGCGATCTGGACGTTGCGCGGGTCGATGGCAAGCAGGCCTACGCTGCTGAGACTCGCGGGCCAGGCGTCGCTGCCGAAGAGCGCCACGGCAAAATCCACGTCGGTAGCGAGGGGAGCGCCGCGGGGCTGAAAGAGGCGCAGCTTCTCGGGCTCGGCGGGCGCGGCGACGCTGTGGATGTAGGCGACGATGTTGCGCGCGGTCGCACTGTCGACGTGCTTCACGGCGCGGCGGATGATCGTGGTGTCGGTAAAACCGAACATCCGGAGATCGAAGCCGTCGCGCGAGGCGTGGCACGTCGAGCAATTGTCCTCGAACGCAATCCGGCCGAGCGCGGCGTCGGGCCTGGGGACGCTCGGCTCGGGCGGGGTGGTAACGCTGTCGGCGCAGGCGGAGGAGAGGGTGAGTGCGAGTAGGGAAAGCCGAGCAAGGTATTGCATGGCGGCGACCTCGAGAGCGACGCCTCCTATATATGGAGTCCCGGCGGTTTCGGCCAGACTGCACCGGTCGGCGGCGTGACAGGGCGAATCCCCCAGAGTAGCTTGAGGTGAATGGCAACCCCCACCCGCACGTCGCGTTACGGCAGTCCGCAGAGCACCCGCCCGGCGGGCACGGCCCAGCCGGGAGACGAGTTGTCCCGCAATCCCGGAATGCCCCTGGACCTTGGCTGGGTGCGCGACATCCGGATCAACCGGAGCGCCGTGGAACGGCGCGCGGCCACGATTCCGACCCGCCGTTCCGTCAAGACCGCCTGGCAGGCGGGCTGGCTGCTGCGCGCCGTCACGCTGATGGACCTCACCACGCTCCAGGGCGACGACACGCCCGGCCGCGTGTTACGCCTCTGCGCCAAGGCGCGCCATCCGGTGCGCAAGGACCTGCTCGCGGAGCTCGGCGTCGGCGATCTCGACCTCAAGGTCGCCGCGGTCTGCGTGTATCACGCCTTCGTCGAGACGGCCGTCAAGGCGCTCGAGGGCAGCGGGATTCCGGTGGCCGCGGTGTCGACCGGATTTCCCGCGGGGCTCTCGCCGCTGCCGCAGCGGATCGCGGAGATCGAGGCCTCGGTCGCCGCAGGCGCCCGTGAAATCGACATCGTGATAACCCGCGCGCACGTACTCACCGGCAACTGGGCCGCGCTCTACGACGAGGTCAAGAGCTTCCGCGCGGCCTCCGGTGCCGCGCACCTCAAGGCCATTCTCGCGACCGGGGAGCTGGGCACGCTCAAGGACGTCGCGCGCGCCAGCATGGTGGCGATGCTGGCCGGCGCCGACTTCATCAAGACCTCGACCGGCAAGGAGACCGTCAACGCCACGCTGCCCTTCGGCATCGTGATGGCGCGGCAGATCCGCGAGTACCGCGAGCGCACCGGGTACCTCGTCGGTCTCAAGCCTGCCGGTGGCATTCGCAGCGCCAGGCAGGCGCTCGACTGGCTCGCGATGATCAAGGAGGAGCTGGGGGACCGCTGGCTCCGGCCCGAGCTCTTCCGCTTCGGCGCGAGCAGCCTGCTCACCGACATCGAGCGGTAGTTGGAGCACCACGCCACCGGCCGGTACTCGGCTGCTC
>CAYNNS010000230.1:0-5739 GCA_964398345.1 uncultured Gemmatimonas sp.
TGCAAGTTCCCGGCCTGCTCAGCGCTGCCAGGGTGGCTGACGGGACTTGAACCCGCAAATCCCGGAGCCACGGTCCGGCGCTCTAACCAATTGAGCTACAACCACCACGTTCGTCTCGTCCCAGCCCCCGCCCAGGGCAAGGCGCCTATTCTAGTGTCGCCACGAGGTTTCGGTCAAGCCTGTAACCACCCTCGGCGCGGAACTTGCCCTTCGGCCTCACGTTCGACTGGAAATTCGACGGCGCAGCAAGCTTTGCGCGGCCCGATCGGGGCGGGTCCCCGGGGCTCGGAAGTGGGCACCGCAAGGCCACGTAAGCTGTTGAAGCACCGTACCCTGGAAACATTCCCCCTGCCACCACTCGGTGGACGGCCCCGGCGTCGTTCAAATGGCCGGAGCCGTAGAGAGTCCGATATCCGGAGGACTGATATGCAGTGTCGTTCAGGCCGCCTTTGGACCGCCCTCACCCCGGTGTTTGCCGCAATGTTTGTTGCGGCTTGCGGTCAGACCCTCACCAACGGGCCCCAGATCGCGTCGGTATCGATCGTCTCGGGGACCGGGCAGCAGGGTCCGATAGGTTCGACACTGACACAGCCTTTTACGGTGGAAATCCAGGACCAGAACGGCGCTCCGGTCGAAGGCGTGACCGTGACGTGGCGCGTCACGTCCGGCGGCGGCACCATCACGCCGAGTCAGGGCACCTCTGACGCAAACGGAATGGCGACCGCGACCCTGCGGCTGGGAACGACGGTCGGAGCCAACACCGTCACCGCGAGCATCGGCGCCAGCAACAGCGTGGTGTTCACCGCGACCGCGACCGTGGCACCGCCGTCGAGCTTGATCGCCGCCAGTGGCGACCAGCAGATCGGCACCGTCGGCACCCAGCTCGCTCAAGACCTCGTAGTCAAAGCCACCGACGCCGTCGGCAATCCCAAGGCTGGCGTCGTCGTGTCGTTTGCGGTGACGTCGGGTGGTGGCACACTCAACGCCGTCTCTGTCATCACCGATGTGACGGGGCTCGCCAACGTTCATTGGACCCTGGGCAACCTCGCCGGTAGCCAGACCGCCATTGCGAGCGTCACCGGACTCGCCCCGGTGACCTTTACGGCGTCGGCTCGCGCCGGCGCGGCCGATGCCCTCGTGATTCTCTCCGGGAACAATCAGAGCGGCTCGCCCGGCTCGCCGCTGCCCGATTCCCTCCGGGTCAGGCTGACCGACAAGTTCGGCAATCCGGTGGCCGGAGTCACCATCAACTGGAGTCCTATCGCGGGCAGCGGGATCGCAAGCCCGACCTCGAGCGTGACGGACGCCAATGGCCGCGCCGCCACGCGGTTCACCTTGGGCAGCACCGGTGGCCCCAAGAACGTGACGGCAAACGGGGGTGGTTTCACCGTCACGTTTACCGCCGGGGGCAACGTTCTATACAGCTCTGTCAGCAGCGGAGGCCGCAGCACCTGCGGTATCACGGTCGATGCCGTCATGCTCTGCTGGGGCTACAACGGCGAAGGACAGCTTGGCATCGGCCAGGCCCCCCTGGGCAGCGGACCGGTGTTCGCCTTCCCGCAGCCGATCGCCGCGAGCGGCAACCTGACCTTCCGCCAGATCGTCGCGTCGCTGTACCACTCCTGCGCCGTCACGATCGCCAGCGTGGGCTACTGCTGGGGCGTCAACCTCGACGGCCGGCTGGGAACCAACAGCGTCATCGCGTCCAACCAGCCGATCCAGATTCTCACAGCGCTCTCCTTCCGGATGGTAGCGGTGAGCCGCAATCACACCTGTGGGCTCTCGCTCTCCAACCACGTCTATTGCTGGGGCTACGCCGGCGACGGCCAGATCGGCGACGGGATCTCCATTCCGCCGCCGCTGGCGCGCGACTCCGTGCTCATTCCGACCGAGGTCTCGGGCGGATTGACCTACGGAACGCTTGCCGCCGGAGGCCAGCACAGCTGCGCCATCACCACCGCGGCCACCGGAAGCGCCGCCTACTGCTGGGGCTTCAATGCCAGCGGTGAGCTGGGCGATGCCAGCACCGTAACCCGCAATGTCCCCACCGCGGTCTCCGGCGGCCTGGTGCTCTCCGCCATCGCGGCCGGGTACACCCACACCTGCGCCCTCACGACCCTCGGGGTGGCGTACTGCTGGGGCGGCAACTCCAACGGCCAGCTTGGCAACGGCAGCGCCGCCTCGAGCACCGTTCCAGTCGCCGTGTCCGGCGGGCTCGCCTTCACGGCAATAACCACCGGCGAGTCCCACAGCTGCGGGCTCACCGCGGGCGGAGCGCTGTACTGCTGGGGCAAGAACGCCAACGGCCAGCTCGGCGATGGCAGCAACACCGACCGCAATGCGCCGACCCTCGTCTCCGGCGGCCTCGTTTTCCGCTCGGTCTCCGCGGGTGACCAGCACACCTGCGCCGTGACCGCGACCAACCTGACCTATTGCTGGGGCGACAATCAGTTCGGCCAGCTCGGCGACGGCTCGCTCACCAGCCGGCTGGTGCCGACGCGAGTGGCGTTCCAACCGTAGCGGAATCAGCCATCAGCTATCGGCGGGGTCCGGTGCAAGCCGGACCCCGCTGTGTTTTCAGCCCGCCCCTGCTGTGCAACTTCCCGGGCCCTCCGCATCTCCTCCCCGACCCCAAAACCGGATGGACCCGATGTCCCGCGCGCCGCTGGTCCTGCTGTTGCTCGCCCTGCCCGCCCTGCCCGCCCTCCCCGTCCCGCTGGCCGCTCAGGGTTGGATCGACCTGGAACGGCCCGCCCAGTTGCGCATGCCGTCCCCGCTGGTACGGGTCGGATCCTCGGTCCGAGCGGTGGTGGAGGGGCGGGTTGCACGCTTTGAAGTGCAGGAGCGCTTCCGTAACACGGGCCCCGTGATCGCCGAGGGGACCTATCTGTATCCGCTCCCCGGGGAAGCGGTCTTCAGCGAGTTCTCGCTGTTGCAGGGGGAGCAGGAGCTCAAAGGCGAGATGATGGCAGCCGAGCAGGCCCGCGGCATCTACGAGGGGATCGTACGCCGCCTCAAGGATCCCGCGCTGCTGACCCTGGTTGGCCACGGCCTCATCCGCGCCCAGGTCTTCCCCGTCCAGCCGGGAGAGACCCGCACGGTCACGCTGCGGTTCACCGAGCTCCTGGGACGCGACGGGGACGCCCTGCGGCTGCGCTACGCCGCCGGCGACCGCGGCGATGCTCCGGTGACCATGACCGTCGAAGTGCGGCGCGAGGCGGACTTTGCCACGCCTTATTCTCCGAGCCACCAGATCGCCGAAGAGCGTCGCGACGGCAATCTGCGCATCACGCTCACTCCGCCGGTTCGCGGAGACGTCGATCTGGTGGTCCCCTTCCGGCACGGGCTGGTGGGAGGCACGGTGCTCACTCACGCCGACCCGGGCGAGGACGGCTTTGCCTTGATCTTCCTGGCGCCGCCGGCCGCGCCGGAGGCGGAAAGCGTCAGCCGCGATCTGACGCTGGTGGTCGATGTCTCCGGATCGATGAGTGGAGAAAAGCTCGACCAGGCCAAGGCGGCGCTGCGGCAGGCGCTTGGCGCGCTGCATCCGAGGGATCGCTTCAAGCTGATCGCCTTCAGCAGCGGGGTGCGGCAGTTCCGCGAGGGATTCACGCCGGCCGGCGAATCGCAGCTCGCCGAGGCGCGCCGTTTCGTCGACGCTCTGGAGGCCAATGGCGGAACCAATCTCGCGGGCGCCGTCGAAGCGGCGCTCGCCGATCCCGGCGACAGCGAGCGTCTCTCCCTCGTGCTGCTGCTGACCGACGGGCTGCCCTCGGTTGGAGAACAGGGCCCGGATCGCATCGCGGCGAATGCCGCCGCCCACATCGGCCGGACGCGCATCTTCACGGTCGGGGTCGGACAGGACGTGAACACCTACCTGCTGGACCGGCTCGCGGTCGATGGCCGCGGCAGCGCGACGTACGTCTCGCCTGGCGCCAACGTCGGCGACGCGGTGGGAACGCTGCTCGGCAAGCTCGCGCGTCCGGCGCTGGTCGAGCTCCGCATCGTGGACGCGCCGGTGCGCTTCCAGGAACAGGCGCCGGCGGCGTTGCCCGACTTGTTTTACGGGGAAGAGCTGGTGGTGCTGGCCCGCTATCGGGGCGAAGGCAACGGACCGGTCGTCATCGAGGGCACCCGGAACGGCCGCCGGGAACGCTTCACGCTCGACGGGCACTTCGCCCGCCAGGCGAGCGACAACGATTACATCCCGCCGCTGTGGGCGGCACGGCGGATCGGAGAGCTAACCCGGCAGCTCCGGCTCGAGGGCAACAGCGAGGCGCTGGTCGCGCGGGTCAAGGAGCTGGGCCTGCGCTACGGGATCCTGACCGAGTACACCTCGTATCTCGTGCAGGAGCCCGGCGCGATCGCCGCGGCGCCCCCCGCGGCACCGGCGGGCGCCGGCATGGCCCGCGAGATGACGGGACTCCAGGCCTTCCGGCGCGCGAAGCTGAGCTCGAACCTCTCAGGAACCGGCTCGCTGCAGGCGGCCGATGCCGTCGTCGCCAGCCGGCTCGATGAGCTGCAGACCGGCGGCGAGCGCAAAGAAGTTCGCCGGGCGGGCGGGCGGCTGCTGATCCACCGCGACGGGATCTGGACCGATGTCGCGGCTCGCGATAGCGCAAAGGCCAAGAGTATCGCACCCTTCAGCACGGCCTACTTTGCGCTGGTCAAGGCGCGGCCGTCGCTCCGTGCCGCCCTCGCGGTCGGCACGCCGGTGGTGCTCGCCGGTCGCAGCATCAGCCTCAGGGTGGCCGACGGTGGCGCTACCGAATGGGCGCCCGGCGAGCTGGAGCGATTCCTCCAGGCGTTCGAGGGTCGATGACAGGACAGTTGGCGGAGCTCTTCGCGCAGTATCACGGGTCGCTCGTGCGCATGCTGTACCGGCGCACGGGCGACCACGACCGCGCCGAAGAGATCGCCCAGGAAACCTTTGCCCGCGCGGTGGCGGCGCCGCCCCGTAACCCGCGGCCCTGGCTCTTCGCGGTGGCGCTCAACCTGGTGCGCGAGGAGGCCCGCAAGGCCTCGCGCCAGGGACGCCGGCTGGTGTTGTACCGGGCGGAGCAGCC
Source organism: uncultured Gemmatimonas sp. (assembly GCA_964398345.1). GTDB lineage: Bacteria > Gemmatimonadota > Gemmatimonadetes > Gemmatimonadales > GWC2-71-9 > JABFSM01. The sequence continues at coordinate 5,067 of CAYNNS010000230.1, forward strand.
GGAGAGCGCCGGCTCCCCCGAGGAGGAGCTGGACAAGAGCGAGCGCATCGCGCTGGTGCGCGCCGCGCTCGACGGCCTGACCGAGCGGGACCGCGAAGCGCTGTTGCTCAAGGCGGAAGGATTCAACTACGACGAGATCGCCGCGACGCTGGGGCTGGCCCGCGGCGCGATCGGCACCACCCTGGCCCGCGCGCGCAAGCGGCTGGTCGAGGCGTATCGGGCCGGGGAGGAGAAACGCCATGTCGCATCTTGAGAGCGGAACGATCCACGCCCTGCTCGACGGGGAGATCCCCTCGGCGGAGCTGGGTCCCATCCAGAGCCATCTGGAGTCCTGCGCGGAATGCCGCGCGCTGCTCGAGTCCGAGCGGGGTCTGCTGACCGAAGCGGACGGTCTGGTGGAGCTGCTCGATCATCCCGTGGCGACCGCGCAGCCGGGCGGCGGCGGAGGGCGACGCTGGGTCCGCGGGTTAGCCTTGGCGGCGAGTCTCGTCGCGGCGGTTGGCCTCGGCTGGGTGGGGCGCGGTTGGAAGCGGCCGGAGCTGCGCCGGAGCCTCAACGATCAGGTGGCCGCTCCGGCGCCGGCTCCGGCGGTCGAGCCCGTGGCTGCTCCCGGGCCCGTGCCGCCGGGCGACGCACCGGAACGCGCGGCGAAGAGCAACTTCTCCCGGGCCAA
>CAYNNS010000231.1:0-5725 GCA_964398345.1 uncultured Gemmatimonas sp.
GCCATCTTGCCGATTTCTACTCTGACGCCTATTTAACAAACGGCGGAATGAGTGGTTTAGAATTCACACAATTTGGCAGGGGCATCGCAAGCCTGCGCGCGGGAAGTCGCGTCGCTCTCCAAGGCGCAATGCGAAGGCGGCCCGACCGACACGCGCGACGATCACGTGCGGCACCGGTCCGCCCGCTCCAAGCCCAAGACCGATTGGCGAATCGGCAAGGAGCCCGACAAGTCGGTCAATCCCGACGAAGTGGTGGCGATCGGCGCGGCGATTCAGGGCGGCGTCCTCGCCGGCGAAGTGAAGGACGTGCTGCTGCTCGACGTGACGCCGCTCTCGCTCGGCATCGAGACCCTGGGCGGGGTGACCACGGTGCTGATTCCGCGGAACACCACGATTCCGACCCGCAAGTCGGAGACGTTCTCCACCGCGGAAGACAACCAGACCACGGTCGAGATCCACGTGCTCCAGGGCGAGCGCCAGATGGCCATCGACAACCGCACCATCGGCAAGTTCCAGCTCACCGGAATTCCGCCGGCGCCGCGCGGCATGCCGCAGATCGAGGTGACGTTCGACATCGACGCCAACGGCATCTTGCACGTGTCCGCCAAGGACAAGGCCACCGGCAAGGAGCAGAAGATACGCATCGAGGCGTCGAGCGGGCTTTCCGACACCGAGATCGACAAGAGGGTCAAGGCGGCCGAGCTGCACGCCAAGGAAGACTCGGAGCGTCGCGAGCAGATCGAGGCGCGCAATCAGCTCGACGGCCTCGTGTACAAGGTCGAGAAGGACAGCAAGGAGTGGGTCGACCGGTTGGCGCCCGACGCCAAGACCCGGCTCGATGCGGCCGTTGAGGCCGGCCGCCAGGCGCTGCGCGCCGGCGATCCCGCCGGGATCAAGTCCGCGCTCAGCGAGCTGAATACCGCCTATTCGGCCGCGGGGGCCTCGCTCTATCAGCAGGCTTCAGCGACTGGAGGGACCGAGGAGCCGGGAAGCAGTCAGCCGCCTCCTGGCGGCCAGGAAAAGCCCCAGGAAGATGTGGTCGAGGCCGATTACGAAATCGTCGATGATGACAAGAAATAGTGCGACGGGGTGCCCGGGGTGGGCATCCAGATATATTGATTCAGTCGCCTATGTCTGACCTGTTTTGAGGACCGGAAAGACCCATGACCGTTCGCTCGCGTAACTGGTTCAAGTTCGGAGGCCTGGTCGGCCTGGCGTTCCTGCTGGGGATTCTGTTCGCCGGGCTGCTCAATCTGCCCAAGACCTCGCTGGCGCAGGGCGGCGTCACCCGGCTGACCGGGGCACAGACCCCCGCGAAGCCGGTGACGGCTCCCAGCTTTTCCCCGGCGCGGCCATTGGTCGAGCTGAGCGACGCGTTTTCCGCCGTCGCGGAGCACGTCCGGCCGAACGTGGTGTACATCAAGTCTGAGCGGAAGGAAAAGGCCACGCAGATGCAGGTGCCGCGTGGCTTCGAACCCTTCTTCAACTTCCCGCAAAACCGTCAGCCTCAAATCGAGCGCGGCTCCGGCTCGGGCTTCATCGTGACCGAAGACGGCTACATCCTCACCAACAATCACGTCGTGGACGGGGCCGAGAAGGTGACGGTCCAGCTCCTCGATCGCCGCTCGTTCCCGGCCAGGGTCGTCGGGACCGATCCCACCACCGACGTGGCGGTGATCAAGATCGAGGCGCGAGGCCTGGACCCGGCAGCGCTGGGATCGAGCGCGGCCACGCGGGTCGGCGAATGGGTGCTCGCGGTCGGTAACCCGCTGGGCGACAACCTCACCTTTACGGTGACGTCGGGCATCGTGAGCGCCAAGGGCCGCGGCCAGCTCAATCTTCCAGGGCGAACTCCGACCAGCATTCAGGATTTCATTCAGACCGATGCCGCGATCAACCCCGGCAATTCCGGCGGGCCCCTCGTCAACGTCCGCGGCGAGGTCATCGGCATCAACTCGGCGATCGCGAGCGAGACCGGCTACTACGCCGGCTACGGCTTCGCCATTCCGATCGACCTGGCCCGCCAAGTGATGGACCAGCTCATCAAGAACGGCAAGGTTGAGCGGGCCGCGCTCGGCGTCCTGGTCGAGGAGGTCAGTCCAACCGATGCGAGGTACCTCGGTCTGCACGACGTCGCCGGTGTGCGGATCCGTTCCTTTTTCCCGGCAGAGAACTCGCCGGCGAAAGCCGTAGGACTGGAGCAGGGCGACGTGATCGTTTCGATCGACGGGACTGCGGTGGAGTACGTCTCGCAGCTGCAGCAGATCGTCGGGTTCAAGCACCCGGGTGAGACCGTAAGGGTCGAGGTCGCCCGCAAGGGTGGCGAGCGCCGCACCTACACCGTACGGTTGATCTCCGCGGCCGCGGGACAGCAGACCGTTGCGCAGAACACCCCCGACGAGTCGGCGAACCGGTCCGGTGAAGCGACCGAAGGTGCGAAAGTCCGTTCGCTCGGGCTTAGTGTCGTGCCGTTCACGCCTGCGCTCGCCGGCGAACTGGGCTACCCCGCCACCGTTCACGGACTGCTGGTGCAGAACGTCGACGCGGACGGCCCCGCGGCGCAGGATGTCGCGGGCAGCAACAACGCCGACACGCCCGATGTCATTCTCTCGGTAGAAGGCACCCCGGTGCGTTCGGTGGCCGACTTGACTGCCGCGCTGCGGCATCCGGGGCCAGGTGGAATTGTTACGCTGCGTTTGTACAACAAGGCTACCGGGGAACGGGTGGAGCGGGTGCAGCTGGGGAACTAGGCGATTAGGCGATTAGGCGATTAGGCGATTAGTGCGAGGGGCCCGGAAGAATCCGGGCCCCTCGCTGTTTCCCCCGACTAATCGCCTAATCGCCTACTTCTGCGCCACAGGAAGCTTGTTCGCCCCGGCCACCGAGTCCAGACTCTTCCAGCCCCACCCCACCAGCTTGCCATCGACCACGACCACCGGCGACAGCTTCCGGTCCGGGACGTTCACGGCGTCCGCTCCCGGCTTGGCGTAGTACATGATCTCGAAGTAATGGCCGTTGACGAGATAGGGATCCACCCGGGCGGGTTTCTCGACTCCGATGAGCTGCAGCGCGCTGTCGCGCGAGATGCCGGCGGTCAGTCGCTTGAAGCGCGCGTCCGAGCTGCACGCGGCGATGGCGCCGAACAGGGAAAGGGTTGCGATCAGAGTCATCGGTCTGGCCACACACGCCTCCTGGTACTGATTGGGATGCCGGACTTCGGCGCGACGCGGACAATCTACAGGAACCGGGACGGTGTTTCCATAGGAAACATGGCAACCCAAACCCGCATTTCTGTACTAGGTTGTAGCAAGCCGCGCGGACGTGGCGGAACTGGCAGACGCGCAGGACTTAGGATCCTGTGGGGCAACCCGTCCGGGTTCGACTCCCGGCGTTCGCATTGAGTGACAACTGCCTGGAGGTGCCATGGACTCTGTCTCCCACTTCCTCGATGCGCTGGGTACCACCGTCTTTCGTCTCGCGGCAATTGCCTTCGTGCTCGTGAATGCCACAGCCATCGCCGTATTCGCCATGAGCCGAAGCCGCCGGCTCGTGGACGGCTGGACTCGCCGCATCGTCACCATCGACGCGGTCCTGCTCGGCACGGGCCTCGGGGTGCCGCTCCTCGCCGCGGGAGCCAAGCTCGGCATCAAGGCGCTTGCGGGGGTGGCCGGGGGGGTCCTCGGACTGTTTAAGTAGGCGTCATGCGTTACGCGCTGCGCGTTACGCGTCGGATGAGCTGGGTGAGCATGCGCTGGATGTGATCCACAGCATCCCCTACTTCTGCTGCTGCCGTTTCGTTTAAATAGCCTCGATCAAGGGCTGCGATCAGGTGGGATTCGAGCTCAATAGCTGAGCTCCTCGAAATATTGAGAAATCGCGTAAATTCTCGGCTCCCACCGCGACCACTGCCTTCGGCGATATTCCCCATGATTGAAAGGCTTGCTCGCCGAATCTGAGCGCTCAGACCGTACCGCTCACTATCCGGAAACCGGCTGGTCAGAGTGTACACTCGACTGGTAAGGGTCCGAGATACCTGCCAGACTCTGAGCTTTCGATAGTCTGCCATTTCGGTCGCAGTCCATGATGCGCCTCTGGAGCATCTGGTGTTACCCTTTCTTCGCCCGCCCCATCGCGTGGCGGCAGCGCCCGATGGGTGGCGCGTCACGCGTGGCGCGCAACGCGTAACGCTCAACTAGATTTCCCCCATGAGCAGCATCACCATAACCAAGACGGCCGAAGACGCCGCCTCCAAAGCGCTGCGCGTCACCGTCCCTGTGGAGAAAGTCCGCGAGGCCGAGAGTGAGGCCGTGCGCCAGTACGCGCGGCGTGCGCGATTGCCGGGATTCCGGCAGGGCAAAGCACCTGAAGCCGTGGTCCGGCGGCGTTTCTCCAGCGAGATCCGGCAGTGGACCATCGAGCAGGTCATTCGTGAGGGCTGGGAGGAAGCCAAGACCGCGGAGTCCCTGCAGCCCATCGCCGATCCCTCGGTGCGCAATCTCAAGTTCGAGGAAGGCCAGCCGGTCGAGTTTGAGCTGCTGGTGGAGGTTCGTCCCGAGCTCAAGCTCGACCGCCTCGGCGGGTTCACGCTGAGCCGGAGCGTCAAGCCGGTCACCGACACCATGGTCACGGAGCAGCTCGGACGGCTGCGCGAGCAGCGGGCCAGCTGGATTCCGGTGGAGGGAGAACGGCCGGCGCCGGGACAGATGGTGCGGGTCGAAGTCGCGCCGATCGAGAATGGCGAAGCGCAGGCCTCGCAGCCGTACTCCCTGGTCCTCGGCGACGGTCAGGCGATTCCGGCGCTCGAAGAAAAGATCATGACCCTGCTCCCCGGCGAGACGGTCGACACCGAGGTTCGCTTTCCCGACGATCACCCCGATCCGGAGCGCCGCGGCAAGCCGAGGAGCGTGAGGCTGACCCTGCACGAAGTGAAGCGGCAGGAGCTGCCGCCCCTCGACGATGCGTTCGCGCGCGAAGTCGGCGACTTCGAGACGGTCGCCGCCTTGAGCGACGCCGTGCGCGAAGATCTGCGTTCTGCCGCCGGGCGCGATGCGGACGCCCAGGTGCGGGAGCAGCTCCTGGAGCAGGTAATCGCGGCCAACAACATCGACGCGCCGCCTTCGCTCGTGGACCGGATGTTGCACGGCCTGCTGCACGCCTATCAGGTGCCCCACGAGAAGGCCGAGGCGTTCTACCAGGAATTCCGTCCGGTCGCGGTGGCGCAAGTGCGCCGCGAGCTGGTGCTGTCCACCGTCTCGGAAAAGCAGGAGCTCAAGGCCACCGAGGCCGACCTCGACGCCCGGATCGCGCGCATCGCCGAACAGCGCAAGACGACGCCGGCAGAGGTCTACAAGTCGCTGGAGCAGGCCAAGCGGCTCGCCGAGCTGGAGCGCTCGGTCACCGAGGAGAAGGTATTTACCTGGCTACTTTCCCAGTCCACCGTCAGCGAGGCAGCGTCGTGACCAGCATGCTCTATCCACCGTACATCATCGAGCGTTCCAGCCGCGGCGAGCGGACCTACGACATTTTTTCGCGCCTGCTCATGGACCGGATCGTATTCCTGGGCGCGCCGATCAATGACGAGGTCTCCAACATCATCATCGCCCAGCTGCTGTTTCTCGACGCCGACAACCCCGACAAAGACGTCTACATGTACATCAACTCGCCGGGGGGCATCGTCTCGAGCGGCATGGCGATCTACGACACCATGCAGCACCTGCGCGCGCCG
>CAYNNS010000232.1:0-5719 GCA_964398345.1 uncultured Gemmatimonas sp.
GGGCGGGGGGCGGCGGCGCCCGGCGCCCCAGCAGGGCCCAGGCGACGCCGGCCGCGGCCACCAGGCCGAGGCCGACTAGCGCGACGAGCCGGCGGTGAGACTGTTCCAAAACCGCAGGGTGGTTGCCGAAATGTTCCAGCCGGAATCGACCAGGTAGCGCACCCGCGCCTGAGCCACCGCGAACAGCACCGCCTGCGGGTCCGCGGGAAAGCGCTCGGCCAGCGCCGGGAGGTCGCCGTCGCGCGAACCGCGCCCCGGCTCCAGAAAGTCGGCGCAGTACAACGTGCGTCCCACCATGTCCCATTCCGCCAGGCCCACGGAGTGATAGCGCACCGCGTCCAGGACGCCGCGATCGGTCTCACCCTCGGCCTTGGCCCTTGCCGCGCTGGCGGGGCCGTGCCGGAGCTCCGCAGGACCTTGGGTCGACGGCGCATAGCGCGCCAGCTCCTCGGGCGACGCGTCGCGCAGCGCGTCGTGCAGCCATACCGCCTTGAGCCAGCGATTGCGTTCGGAATCCGGAACACTCATCGCTTCGCTCCACCGGACGACGAGTTCCGCGACCCGCTGAATATGATGCAGACGCTCTGGCGTCACCCGTGCCCAGGGGGGCAGCGTAGGGCGGAGCTCGGATGGAATGCCGGGAGTGGGCGCCGAATCGGAAATCACCGGCGGAATATAAGGCGGCTCAACACCCCATCCGCTCGAGCTCGGCGAGCTCGCGCTGCCAGAAATCCCGCTCGCCAAGCCCCGGATGCGGCAGCTCCAGGTCTCCGTCGGCGAGCTCGAGCGAGCCATAGCGCACGATGTCGAGGTCGAGGGTGCGCGACTCCCAGCGCGTGTGTCGTTCCCGTCCTGCCAGGCGTTCGATCCGCTGACACGCGGCCAGCAGCCGGTGCGGCGCGAGCTGCGTGTCCAGCGCGACCATCTGGTTCAGATAGGAGGGCTGCTCGCGTCCGTCCAGCGGCACGGTTTCTTCGATGCTGCTGGCCCCGCACCACGTGGTCCCGGGCAATGCCGCGAGCTCGGTGCGGGCCAGCGCGAGGTGCTGCTCGCGCGGCCCCAGATTGCTTCCGAGGGCGATGTAGGCGCGAACCGGGCTCACGCCTCGAGCGCGAAATGCCGGGCGATGCCGCGCAGCTCGCCCGCCACCCGCTCGAGCTCGGTGATCGCGCTTTCCAGCTCGGTCTGTCCGCGGCTCGCCTCCAGCGCCTCGCGGGTCAGCGCTTCGGTTTGGCCCCGGGTCCGCACTGCGGCTTCGGCCAACTGCCGGATCTGTCCCGAGAGCCTCCGGCCGGCCGCGCCCTGGGCCGCCTCGGCGTCGGCGATCGCGCGGGCGTGGGTCCCTGCTTCGTTGGTCGCCTTGACGATGGCATCGAGCGCCTGGGCCGTGTCGGAGGACAGCTGGCCGACGTCCTCGACCAGCCGCCGGCCATGCTCCATCTGCGTCGCCACCGTGGAGACTTCGCGGGAGATGTCGCTGACCAGCCGGCTGGCATCGGCCCCCGCGGCGGCGCTCTGCATCGCCAGCTGGCGGATCTCTTCCGCGACCACGGCGAAGCCGCGTCCCGATTCCCCCGCGCGCTGGGCCTCGATGGCGGCGTTGAGTGCGATCACGTTGGTGAGCTCGGCGATCTCCTCGATCGACGTGAGGAAGGTGCGGATCCGCGCCGTGGTCGCTCCCAGGGTCGCGACCGAGCGGGAGCCGTCGGTGACGAAGCCCTGCACCCGCAGCAGCCGGTCGACGGCCACCTCGACTTCCTTGCGATGGTGCGCGGCGGCCGCGGCCGCGTCATCGCTGCCACGCGAGGCCCGCGAGCCGGCATCCGCCGCGAACTCGGACAAGCGGCTCAGCTCGGCGGTGGCCTCGAGTCCCGTGTGCGCAAACGCCTCCTGCCCTGCCGCCTCGCGCCGCATGTTCTCCGACGCGTCCCGCAGGGTCAGCGCCGAAGAGCGCAGCGAATTGGCTGCCCGGGCCAGGGCGCTGATCTGTCCCGCGATCTGCTCCACGGTGTCGAAGAGCGGCCGGCGCAGCTCGGCGATGTGAATCGCGGCGGAGATCTGCGTGGCCAGGGCCGAGAGCGCCGAGCGGTCGCGCGCCCGGTAACGGAAGCGCTGGCGATGCTCCAGCTCCAGCGTCCCGATGACCCGTTCGGCCTGCCGGAGGGGGTAGATGGCAACGGTCTGGATCTCCGGGTCGGGCCGCCGGAGCACGGCTTCGCGGCGGGTATCCTCGACGAAGATTGGCTCGCCCTCGTTGAGCACCCGGGTTCGCAGCGTGACGAGCCCCGGGTCGGGCTCGGCGCGGCTGGCACGGCCTTCTGTGGCGCGATACACCAGGCTCGGACCGCTCGCGGCGACTCGATAGATCCGCAAGTCTCCCCAGTCGAGCAGCCGATTGGCGAGTTGTTCGATTTCGGAGAAGGACTCGCGCAGGGTCAGGTTGCTCGTGAGCGAGCTCTGCAGCGCGTGCACCTTGTTGAGATCCTCGGCTGCGATCGCCTCCTCGAGCATGGTGCGCGTCACCAGCCCGGAGACTGCCAGCGCGAGCGCGACCACCGCCCAGCCCGCGGGATTGAGCTGGGCCAGGGACCACAGGATGATGGTGCACCCCACCATCGTCATCAGAAAGGACACCATCTCCCAACGCAGAATGAACAGCCGCTCGGCGACGGCCAGCTTGCCGCGCAGGAGCAGCGACAGGTAGAACAGCAGACGGCTGATCACGAAGTAGGTGCCGGCGAGAATCACGGCCGGCGCCAGGAGATCCAGCGAGAGTCCGCTGGCCCCGCTCAGGCGGATCGCCAGCGCGTAGAAGCCGTAGGCCGCGGCGAACGCGATCGCTTCACGACCGGCATTGATCGCCCCCACGAACACCGGCTTGCGCAGCAGCGCGGAATCCGCGAGCTGCACCCCCACCACCAGCCCTAACACGCCCACCGAGCCTGGCGCCACCAGGGCGGCGCTGAGCGCGGGAATCCCGGTTTGGCTCAGGTACGCGTATTTGCTCAGCCGGATCGGCGCGGCGCGCAGGACCGCCGTCGCGACCAGCACGGCGCCCAGGGCGAGGAGGTGGTCCAGCCAGCGCGGATCCGCCAGCGCCGCCGCGATCGCCAGCAGCGGGCCCCCCGCGGCCAGCACGCGGGCATACTGACGCATCAGCCGGCTGGTGGAATCCAGCGCGATCGGCTCAGAGAAAGTAGTCACCGACGGTCAGGCCGTAGCGCTCGGGATTGGTGACCTTCACGATGGAGCGCAGCGGGTTTCCTTCCGGGCCGCGCTCGTTGAGATCCACCAGCACCCCGGGCGGCGCCACGAGGCCTCCCGTGGCCTCGATGGCAATCCGGACCGAAGGGCGATTGAGCAGCTGCGCGTCGGCATTGGCCTTCGCCACGATCGCCACTTCCAGGCTGTCGAGGATCACGCAGGTGCCGACCGGATAGACGCCGAGCAGGTTGATCAGTGCCTTCACGACGATGGGATCGTACCCGCGCTTCGGGTTGTTCCACATCTCCCGCAACACCTGGTCCGGCTCGACCGGCACGGATTGATAGGACCGGCGCGTGGTTGCCGCATCGAAGCCGTCGGCCACCGCCACGATGCGGGCGAAGATGCCGAGCGACCTCGGGCGGATGGCCCGGGGATAGCCACTCAGGTCGATCTTCATGTGGTGCTCGTGCGCGACCAGAATCGCCATGTACGGGATTTCATGGTAGCCGCGCAGCCCGAACAGCGTCATCCCGCCGCTCCAGGGATGCGCCTGGATGACGCGCCACTCCTCTTCCGCGAGTCCATGGGTCTTGTTGAGAATGTCCAGCGGGATCTTGGCCTTGCCGATGTCGTGCAGCAGCGCGGTCATGCCGAGATCGTAGAGCTGCAGCTTGGTGAGCCCGATCTTGCGGCCCAGCGCGACGCTGAAGATGCAGACGTTGACCGAGTGGGTGAAGGTGTACTCGTCATAGTCGCGCAGGGTGGTGAGCCCGATGATCGAGGTCTCGTTGGTGAGCACCTGGTCGACGATCATCTGCACCGCGCGCTTGACCTTCTTCACGCTGCTGGTGCGCCCCAGCCGGATGCTGTTGACCACTTCCCGCGTAACCGCGACGCCCTGCGAATAGGTCCGCTTGGCGATCTCGCGCGACGCTTCGGCACTGAGATTCAGCCCCGCGTCGGCCATGGGCTCGAAGTCGATGTGCGGCGCGCCTGCTTTGCTGAGCCGCTCCACCAGCGCGACGTACCGGTCCTCGATAGTGGTGTCGGCCAGCACGCTCAGGAGAATGCTGAGCAGCGCCTGCCATTCGCGGCGTTCGATCCCGGCCACGGTTCGGAACGCCCCGATGTCGAAGGCGCGAAGGGTGGTGAGCAGGTTGCTGAACGCGGCGAAATTGTCGAGCTCGAGCCGGAGTCGGGTGCCGTTGATGAACAGGAAATCACCCGAGAGCCGCAGCTCCAGCTCATTCTCCCGCTCGAGCAGGGTGAGTGCGGCGCTGTGCAGCTCCTCGAGCGCCTTCTGCACCGCGGCGTTTTCGACCGGGTAGAGCTTGAGCGCGCGGAGGGCGGCGTAGAAAGTGAGCAGGAAGCCCCGCCCGGCATGCCGGATGAATCCCTCGTCTCCGCTCCCCGTCACGGGCGCCGGATGCTCTTCGATCACGCGCGCCACTCCCGCAGCGACCGGATCGCCGCGTTGCGAACCGGCAGATCCTTGTCGAGGGAGATCCGTTCGAGGACCGTCCGGGCCTCGGGCGTTTGCAACCGCGCGATGGCATACGCGGCGCAAGTCCGCGTCTCGCTCGACTCCTTGCGCCGGAACAGCTTTCTCGGCTCGAGAATCTCCGCGAGCGTCGGCAGGACGTCGGGCCCGCCCAGCGTGGCAAAGGCCTCGAAGAACTGGCGCCGCTCCGCCCGCTCGAGCTCGTGGCGGCTCTTCCCCTGCACCACTGCTTCCAGTCGCTTGATCGCCGCGCGGTACCCCTTCTCCACGACGATGGAGACGGCGGCCAAACGGACGTGGTGGTCCGAATCGTCGAGGCCGCGCTCGAGAGCCGTGAGCGCGCCCGGCGAGCCGACGCTCCCCAGCGCCTGGACCGTCGCGCGCCGGACGCCGGCGTCTTCGTGGGCGACCAGGCGATCGAGAAACGGCACCATCGCCTGCAGCCGCAGCCGCCCGCAGAGCGTCACGGCTCCGGGCAGCGCCGGTGAAGTGGCCTGTTCCAGCAGCCGCTGCACCACGGGGAGATTCGCGCCTCCCAACCGATCGATCGACGCTTCCAGCAGCGCGCGGATGCCCGCCCGCTTCAAGGTCGGAAGGAACGTCAGCATCGTCTCGAGCCCTTCGGCGTGCAGCTCGCCCAGGACCTCCCCGATGTCGTCATCGGCAGGCAAGGCTTCGGCTTCCTCGAGGGACTGGAGCAGCTGGGAAAGAATGGCCGGGTCGCTGAGACGGGCCTGGAATGACTGCAAGCGGTCCCGGATGGGGAGATCCATGGCCCGGACCCGCTCTGCGATGGTGCGAAACTCCCGCAGCAGCGCTGCGACCACCCGGAATTCCCCGCGGTTGAGCAGATTGGGAAACAGCCCGTCGAAGATGTTCAGGACTTCCTGGCGCACCACTGCGGTCGGCTGCAGCTCGAAGGTGTCGAGCAAGGCGTCGAACGCCGCTTTCCGGGTGTCGCGGGTGTACTCCTGATCGACCTGGAGCTTGAGCAGACGGATTTCCTGCTCG
>CAYNNS010000233.1:0-5708 GCA_964398345.1 uncultured Gemmatimonas sp.
CAGCCGGCAGCTAAACCGCTGACCCTCGTGCCAGGCGCTTGCGCAGGAAGTTGGTACGCTGCTCCATCGGCAACGCCAGATTGCGCCGGATCTGTAGCACGAGCCCCCGCTCGGACTCTCGACGCAGGGCGGACTTCCGCCGCCGTTTAACGCGCTTCACGCAGCGTCCTCCGAAGCACGGGAAGTACCGCGCGATCCTGGGGACGGTCCGCCGCTTCCTTGCTTCGGATGATGTCCCTCAGGCTGGCCACCAGTAGTTCCCCATCGCCAAACCACACCCGCGATGCCCGCGCGCACAGCGCATCGAAGGATCGGACCCCGTCGATCCACGCCATGAAATCGAGCTGGAGCTGATCGCGCTCCCGGGCCACGCGGTACAGCTCCGATGCCGGGTAGTACGGAACCAGCACCGTCGCCTCGAGGTCGTCCGCGATGCGACGCAGTTTGGCGAGGCTCCGGGCATTCTTGCGAAACATGAAGTCGAGGTCCACCGTCGTCACCGGTGATCCCTGCAGCGCCGCCGCGGCATTGCCGATGAGGACCGCGGCAAGCCGATGCCGGGTCAACAACCCCGCTACCAGGGTCAGCAGGGGCTCGGCTGTCAGGACCAATCATAATGCCGAGATGTGCTGTTTTCCCTCTGGAATTGCGACAAATCCTCAAACGGTTTGCCCTTCAGAAACCCTTCGATTTGGCGGTTTCCAGCCCCGATCCGTACAATCTCGCCCCAGACGTCACTGCGAGAGCTGGACGTGGCCGAGGCCTATTACCTCAAGCTGCTGGGATTCCCGGAGCTCCGCCGCCCCGATGGGCGGCAGGTCAAGCTCAAGGTGCGCAAGCACCTCGCCCTCCTCATATACCTGGTGGTGGACGGCCGGGAGGTCTATTACCGGGACGAGCTGGCGGAGCTGCTCTGGCCCGGTGTGCCCGAGGAGAACAGCCGGCACTCGTTGTCGATGGCCTTCTCGGTGTTGCGAGGACTCTTCGGGTCCGACTGCATCGGCGGCAACCATGCCGAGGTTCGCTTCCAGGCCCCACCGCTGGCGACGGACCTCGACCAGCTCGAAGGAGGTGAGGTCCTGGGGACGGAGGTGGTGCCGCCCCTCGAGGTCGATGCCTTCGTGAGGGACTTCGTCATCGAGGACGCGCCGGCCTTTCAGCACTGGCGCGATCGCCGTAACGCCCAGCTCCTTCCGATGCTGCAGGCCGCCGTCATGGTGCTCACCGACCAGGCTCGGCGCTCCGCCGACATGCCGCGCATGCTGGCCCTCGCCGACCGGCTGCTCGCGCTCGATCCGCTCTCCGAGGAAGGGGTGCGGGCGCGGATGGAGGCCTTCGCGATGCAGGGTGATCGTGTCGGCGCGCTGCGGGTCTACGAGGCGTGGAAGTCCCAGCTCTTCGAGGAGCTCGGCGCGGTGCCGTCGGACATCCTGCAGGCGATGGCGGCGCGACTGCGGCGTCCGTCGGCGGAACCGGCGGCCGCGGTAGCCGCGCCGGCGCTCTGCACCGAGTCGCGTTTCGTGGGCCGCGCCGAGGAGTACCGCGCGCTCTTCGAGGCGTGGGAGTCGACGACGCAGTTCAACACGCGCCACGTGCTGATCACAGGGGAGAGCGGAATCGGGAAATCGACCCTGGCGCTGCGGTTCGCGAGTGCGGCGGCGCTCGAAGGCGCGGCCGTGGCGCGGGTCCAGTGCTTCGAGCTGGAGCAGCGGATTGCGTTTGGGATGATCGGGGCGCTGATCACGAGTCTGCTCGACCGGCCGAGCGCGAGTGGAACCACGCCGGAGTCCCTCGCCGAGATCGCGCGAGTGGTGCCGAGGGTTCGGGAGCGGTTCCCGCATTTGCCGACGCCAAGGGCGAGCGAGGGGGAAGCCGCGCGGCTGCGGTTCGCGGAGGCCACGTTTGCTTTGCTCGACGCGATCATGGAGGATCAGCCGCTGGTGCTGATCGTGGACGACTATCCGCGGTCGGACGAGGCGAGCCTCAGCGTGCTGCATATGTTGCTGCGCCGAATGACGAACGAGCGGCTCATGGTTGTGTTGGCCGGACGGCCGCCGGAACCGGACGAACCTGCGCAAGCAGGTCGCATCAGAAAGGCTGTTTCCAGCTTGCCGATGCAGCGCGTTGATCTAGTACCGCTGGGCGATGGCGATAGTGAGGAGATGCTCGCCGGTCTTTTGTCGAATTTTCGATCGAAGCCAGCCTCGCCCGAGCGTCGGGCGATCGTGCGGACTGCTGGCGGTAATCCCATGGCGATGGAACTGCTGATCCACGATTGGAAGAAACACGGGAGCGCGGCGCTCGCGGTCCTCCTTCCCGCAATGGGAGATGCGCCTGGTTCAGCATTGGAGGCGATCGGATACGATCGTCTCATCGACCGCATAGTGCCCAATCTAGGTTCGCGAGCAAAAGTAGCCCTGTATCTCGCAGCAATCCTTGGACCAAGCCTTAATGACTTTGATAGCTTTGAGATCGTCGATCTAACCCCGACCCAGGCTCTAATCGCCCTAACAGAGCTCATCGATAACCGCGTCTTGCGCAGCATAGGCGGCAAAATAGAGTTCGTGAACGAACTCATCAGAGCTCGGCTCTACCTGCGAATTCCAGGAGCGGTGCGAACACGACTCCACAGTGCCGTGGCGAACCGCCTAATCAGCATTTTCGGGCAAGGTAAAGGGAAGGCGGGACTGGAGCTCGCTTGGCATTGTATGCGGTCTGGTAGACGAGATGATGCCGCGCCCTACTTGATTACTGGTGCACGTGAAGCAGTAACGCACGGAGCCCCGGACGAGGCTTCTAGGGCTCTGATGACAGGACTAGGACAGCTAAGGGGGCCCGTCAGAGTTGAGGCGAGTGTCTTGTTGGCTGAAACGTTCCATGAGATGTCGCAATGGAATGATGCTCTGGAGTGCCTACAGGCTCTAAGAAAGGTTGAGAAGCAGCAGGGCAAACTCGCAGCACTTGCCGAAGTCCTAGAATTGGAGAGTCGGCGCCAGCTACAACAAATTGATGAGGATAAGATCGCATCCTTCGTTGAAGACTTGATTGGACGCACCCGAAACGGCAACTGCATTCACTCTCGCGTGCGTGCTGGACTCTCCGCTGTCCAAGGAGCCGCCTCGTTCCGGAATTATGAACTTCTCGCGGAGGCGGCAGTAGCGATTGACGAGATTCCAATGCGAAAACTGGATCGACGTGAATTGGCTAGAGTTCTCCTGGGGAAGGCGCTGGCCAATTATCACCTTAGAAGGTCCAAGAACGGGGAGTCGGAGGTATCTGAGGCTTTCCGCATTCTAAGTGAGGCCAACACAACGGACTCGACCTTTGTAAGCATCCAGCTCGGTCAAGGTGTACTCGCGTGTTCAAGAGGACGATATGAGGAAGGTGTGGAACCCATTCATCGCGCTTACTTGGGAGCCATTCGGCTGGACAACATTAATCTCATTACGCAATCGGCCAACAATCTTACGCTCTGCCACTACAGATCGGGTGCAGTTGAGGAACACCTTAGATGGGCGCAGATCGGCAGACAAGCAGCATTAGCAATGCCTCCTGGCTCTTACGAGCGCATAAACAGCAACTTCCATTGTGCCTTGGCTTTTTTGGCCCGGAAAGAGAAATTGAAGGCCGCAGAAGCCCTCAGGGAGCTGCAAACCCAACGAAAGCAAGCGGAGATCGATTGGGTTAGGCACGCGGGTTTCGCACATGAAGCGGATATTGCATGGATAACTGATCAGCATTCAACAGCTCTCGAGTTGGTCGCAGAATGGTTCGAAGACGCGAACGGAAACTACTGCCATGGGTTTGAGGGTCGTGCGGCACGCTGGATGACTGTTTCAGCAACCACGCCCCTAGAACAACATCATGCGGCTGAAACTATCATGAAGAGATGGTACCCCAGACTCAACCAGTTGGATGTTCTTGACCAGGCCGAGGTTTGCTGCAGTCTGGCTCACTTAGGTCGGTTTCGACAGCCCGTCCCCGTTGAGTCGGCGGGTAGAGCAAGGGAGCTACTCGCGACGCTCCATAGTGTCTGCGCTCAGCAATTACGGGGATTGGGGTTATTGATTCCCAATTGAGGAGGCCTTAAGGGCCCCCCAGAAGCTCTTCTGTGAGCGTAATGCAGGCCTAGTCAGTTTCCTCGAAAGTGGCTTGATAGTGTTGGTCTGCTCAGCAAGGAAGTCCTTGTCTGAGACTAACCGTCTCACCGTAACCGAGTTGACTGTGACGTCCACAAGTGCGGGGTCAAACTGGATCCCTCGATACTTGATCAGCTCAGACACCACCTTTTCGAAAGAGAGCGCCTTACGATAGGGCCGATCAGTGCTCATTGCATCAATTGTATCCGCAATCATGATAATTCGGGCCCCGAGAGGAATCGCTTCACCCGCGATGCCATCTGGGTAACCCTTTCCGTCCCAGCGTTCATGATGCCATCGCACGCTCTCTAGAACGTTGCCCCGGAATCGTGAGAATAGCGCCACGAGCTCAGCGCTCTTGGTTGCATGCGTCTTCATTATTTCCCACTCCTCTTCCGTGAGGCGACCCTCCTTGGAGAGAAGCGGAGCAAACTCCGCGTGGATCTTTCCAACGTCATGCAACAACGCAGCGTTTTCGATCTCATCGACCTGCTTGGAGTCGACTCCCAAATCTTGCGCGATCGATTTCGAAAGAGCTGCTACTCTACGAGAATGGCCCGAAGTGTACGGATCACGAGCTTCAATTGACTTTACCATCATTTCGAGTTGCTCACGCACATTGAGCTCAAGCTTCTCATAGGCGGTATCGAGCTCATCATACAGACTCTGTAACGTGTTCAACTTGGCATAGACATGCTTTGCCGCAATCAAGGGGAGGGAGATCGCAAGAAATGCCAGCTTGGCCATGCCATCCGGACTGTCAAACTTGAGGTATATCCATGCGACTAGAAGAGCCAGACTGCTAGCACCAATGTCGTAACCGAGCACCCAGAGATAACCCGTGGTCCAAACCTGTCTAAAGGACTTCCCCCGACTTATCGCCACTGCACCACTAACCAGTACTGAGTTTAGAGCGAAATAGATCGACGCACCGGCGAAGAATGCTAAAACCTGCTTGAGCACATCACTAGGAACCCAAGTTGTTCCTGAGAGGAGGTAACCCGGTGGTAGGGTACCCCCAAGGCCGGCATAGACGAGTACAGCCGAAACTAGCGCGAACGTGCGTTGGGAAATGTTAAAGAGCGCTTTGATAGGTTCCCTTCGAATTACTACCTGGGCCAGGGTGGACGCGGAGCCTGCAATCGCTGCTCCCCAGAACCCACCGAATAGCACGCCTGCAGCAAGGTGTACGATGAAGGAAAGCGAACCCTTGGCGTCTCCACCCCGAACCGTGGTCGCTGAGACCTCCAGCAACAAAGCAACGAGCAGTAGAACGAGGCTTGGCCAAAATCCTGGGAATGGAAGTCTGTATCGCCAGGCGACGGCCAGACCTACGACCGATAGCACGGCAACAAATGCGACATAGCCCTGAATCCGCCGGGAATTACTCATTGCTGAAAGACAAATGGGAGAAGGACCTCGACTCGCGTTTAGTGCCAGTCAGCGCCCTCAGCGAAGAAAATGCCTTCGATGAGGTCCAACGCAGCTGCGAACCAGCTGATCATGAGCGTCACCTCCCCTCTGGGTGTCCCTGTCCTTCGGGAAGTGGCAGGCCCCGCTTATGCCGCC
>CAYNNS010000234.1:0-5679 GCA_964398345.1 uncultured Gemmatimonas sp.
CGCCGTGGTGGGGGGGGGTGCCGGCGCGGTGGGCGAGGGCCAGGGTGACGATGGCGATGGGTGCGAAGCCGCGGCGGCGGCGCAGGGTGCGGAGCGCGAAGCGGATGTCGCGGAGCGGCATAGTGGCGACGGGCGAGTGGTGAGTGTTGAGTGGTTAGACTCCCGCGAATGACGGGTGGTTGGCAGCCGACCCCCAATAGGAGCGCGAACAGCGAACGGCGAACAGCGAACGGGACCAACCCCGCCGAGGAGTTTGTCTAGCTACTGCAGCATCAGGACATTGAACGTGGCGTTGGCCGGAGCTCCCGTCAGGTCGAAGCAGGCAACCGTCACGGCAAAGTCCGCCCCCACATTGGCCCACCCGGTCGTGTTACAGATCGCGTCATTCGGGAACGGGGTGAGGAGCACCGTCTGAGTTGCGCCGGCTGCGAAGGCTTGTCCGATAAACAGGACTCGATATTGACCGATCCCGGTCCGGCGGATCGTTATTCCAAGGCCCGAATTGTTCCGGCCCAAGCCGTTGCCGGGGGGGTAGTCGAGCGGTGGGTTCGGATTGTCCATCCAGACGTAGGCAAAGTGCAGCGGGTTGGGGCGGCCGCGCTGGAACAGCATCACGCTGAAGCGGGAGTCGATCGCCGTGCCTCCGGTGGTGCTACACAGCACGTCGAGCCCGTAGACCGACACATCAACGGCGACATCAACGGCGTTGAGGCGACAGCGCTCCGGCCCGGGCGCGACCGCTGTCACCTGGATTGTCTCGGGGCCCGACTGCGGTCCCGCCGAAGCCCGCGCCAGTCCGGGAAAATTCAAGGGGTAGTCGCCGGTCGCGGGGTGGCCGAACTGGACGATGGTCCTGGAGGAACTGTTGCGAAGGGTGCCGGAGGTGTCGGGCAGGTTGAGGGAGCCGCCGACACTCAGGACCGGTGCCAGCGCAAAGCCGAACCGCGAGCTCGGCTCGTAGGGCCGCGCTCCCGAAAGCAGGATGGTGAACTTGCTGTCTGCCGATGCGCCCGCGGCGGCATAACAGCGGACCGACGCCACGAGGTCCGGCCCCTCGGTCTGCCAACCGGACAGATTGCAGAAGATGGCGGTGGCGCCGAAGGCGGTGACCAGCACATTGTCGCGCTGGCCCGAGGTCCTGCCTAACCCGGCAAACTTCACCTCGTACACGCCCGCCCCCCCGCGCAGCACCGTCACCGCCCCCCCGCTCGAGTTGAAGCTGGTGGCGGCAGCCGGCGTATAGGGGCCCGGGTTGACCGGCTGATCGGCCAGGGTATAGCCCAGCCGCTGGTCGTCGCCCACGGTGACCGCCAGCGTACCGGTGACACCCTGGACCGTGGCGGAAATGGTGGCCTGGGCCCCCAGGGTGCTGCTGGTGACCCGGCCGAGCTGATCGATGGAAATCGCGCCGGGACTGCTGCTCGCCCAGGTCACCGTGGTGTCGCCCTTGATGGACCGTCCCGACCCGTCCCTGGCGTCCGCGAACGCCTGCACCGTGTCGCGAACGAGGATGGTCGCAGGGAGTACCACCGTCACCGACTTGGCCGAGCGGTCGGGCGCGAGGACGGAACAGGCGGCGAGGAACAGGGTGCTGCCGAGGGGGAGCGCGGGGCGTTGAATCACGTGGAGATATTACCGCGCGCAACCGGAGTGCGGCAGATTACATTGTTGCCGAACCCAAACCAGTTCTCCACATGCTTCTCGCCGCGCTAGCGCTGTCCATAATCGCGACGCCGGACTCCGAGCCCCAGGCCAGCGTCCGGCTCGACGCCAGGGCCCACGAGGTGCTGGTGTCGGCCGGGCCGTTCTCGGTCAAGACGATGCCGCCGGGGATGAAGCACGAAGAGATGGAAATGATGGACGACCACAACTCCCCGATCTACCGCTTTCAGTGGCCGGTGGACGGGTGGTTCCGCGCCTTCGCGGTGGAGCTGGTGGACGCGAAGGGCCAGCCGGTCCCCCGCCGCCTGGTGCACCACATGATCGTGGTGAATTTCGACCGGCGGCAGCTGCTCTACGCTTCCTACGAACGGCTGTTCGGGATCGGGCAGGAGACCGAGGATGCCGCGATTCCCAAATCCATCGGCATTCCGCTCAAGGCCGGCACCCACCTTGGCTTCTACATGAGCTGGGACAATGAGACGGGCAAAGACCTGGAGGGCGTGCAGTTGCGGCTCCGCCTGGGCTACAGCCCCACAAACCTGAACCCGCGCCCGGTCGACGCGCTGCCGATCTACATGGACGTAAACCTCACCGTCGGCCATGGCAACGAATTCGACGTTCCGGCGGGCCGGAGCGAGAAGAGCTGGGAGTTTACTCCCACGATCGGCGGGCGGCTGCTCGGCGTGAGCGGCCACCTGCACGACTACGGCGTCGGGGTGCGGCTGGAGGACGCGGAGAACGGGAAGGTACTAACCCGCGTGGACGCGGTGCGCACCCCCGAGGGCAAGATCACCAAGATGGGACGCAAGCTCTTCGGCGTGACCGGCGAGGGGCTCAAGCTCAAGGGCGGGCACAAGTACCGCGTGGTGGGCGTCTACGACAACCCGACCGGGCAGCTGATCAAGATGGGTGCGATGGCGCACATGGTGGGGCTCTTCGCCCCGGACGACTACTCGAAGTGGCCGGCGCTGGATCTTTCCGACCCCACGCTCCAGGATGACCTAGCCTTTCTGAGCGAGATGGGCGGGGGGGAACACCGTCACCACCAGTAACTGCGTGAACGGCGAACAGCGAACAGCGAACGGGACCTACCCACCCGCGGAGATCATCCAGCGGGGCAGGTCCCGTTCACCGTTCGCCGTTCGCAGTTCGCGCTCTTCTTAACCTCGGCGTCGGCTTTCCCCCAAAGCTCCGCTAGCCGCTGCCGCCATTTGCGCGCCTCGGCGGCATTGCCTCTCGCCGCTTCGAGGTCGGCGCGGAGCAGCATGGCGCGCGGCCACATGAATCCCGAGAACAGCACGCCGATCGGCATGACCGGCCCCTCGATCCCCGTGAACCGGAGCGTGGAGTCGAGCATCCGGCTCACCTGATGCAAGGCACTCGCGGTGTCGCGCAGGATCAGAAAGGCGTCCGCCGCGACGAGGCTGCTGCCGTCCTCGGGCAACGAGGCCTTCAGGTCCGCGGCGACGGCGGTATCGAGCATATGCGCGGCCTTCCACAAGGCGGCCGTGTCGCCCGAGGCAAGCGCGCGGGCCGGGGCGAGCCGTCGATCGGTCGCATTGGAATCGAACGGAATCCAGCGTTGGCGCGGGGCCCGGAGGCCGAACGACTGCAGCGGACCGAGGAGCAGAGCACAGTCCGTCCGGCAGGTCGGCTGGTTGAACAGCTGGAACACATCGTGCTCGAGCGGGGCCACGCTGTCCAGCGCCAGGCCTAACCCGACCCGCTGGATCAGCAGGAAGAGCCGTTTGATCGGCTCCGGGGCCTGGCGCGCGCCCGCGCTGCGCAGCGAGCCGAGCACCGAGGAATCGGCGCTGCTCAGGCGGCCCAGCAACGGGCCAAACAGGATGCCCGCGCCGACCTTGATGGGAGCGACCTTCTGGACAATCATCGTCGAGTCGTAGAGCCGGTTGACCTCGACGCCCCTGCCCAGCTTCAGAGCGATTTCGATCCGGAAGAAGCTCAGATCCGAGTAGTCGTCCTTGACGAGCAGCCGCGCCGCTTCGGCCATCTCGTGGTCGGCCTCATCCACCCTGCCGAGCTTGAGCAGGATGCGGCCGAGGGTGCGGTGCGCCCGGCCTTCGTCGGGACCGGCGGCGACCCAGTCGGAAGCGGCGGCGCGGGCTTCCTCGAGATTCCTGCGGCGGGTGTCCGCGCGACCGCTCTCGGCGAGCCTGGCGATGATGGCGGCCGGCACCTGGGCGTGGAAGGGGATGTTGACGAGCGAGTCACCATCCCGGCGCATCGGCGCCAAGTAGATCTGCGCCTGCTGGGGCCCGGAAACGGCCACCTCGCAAGGGACGTCGGGCGCGCTGCGCGCGCAGCCCACCCGCGTGGTGGCGGTGAGCACGTCGAGGATGTGATCGAAGGCGAGATGGAAGGTCGGATCCACACTGACCGCCCGGCGTAACACGCGCAGCGTTGTGTTCCAGCTGCTCCGGAAGGCGGGCCGGGTGGAATCTCCGCCGGCAAAGAGCACCGCGTCGTCCTTGTAGCTGCAGCGCCCCACGCCATAGAGCGCTTCGACGTCGTTGGAGTCGGCGCGCACCAGTCCGCCATACAGCTCGCACGCTCGGGCAAAGTCGCCTTTGGTATGGGCGAGCAAGCCATTGATCAGCGCCCGTTCGCGCGCCGGCAGGCCGGTCGCGAGCCGGGCCGCGGCGGCGGCATTGGCCTCGAGCTCCGGGTCCCGGGTGCCGGTGAGCAGAATCCCCTGGTTGGAAGGCGAGGCCTGGGCGGCGAGCCGCGCGTTCGCCGCGGCCTCGTCGTAGATGCTCGCGATGGCGAGCCGATAGTGCGCCAGCGCAAACGTGCTGTCGAGCGCCAGCGCCTTGTTGAGGTGTTTGCGCGCCTCCGCGACGTCGAAGCGGTTGAGCGCGGCCACGCCGCGCAGGTACTCCTGATAGGCGTCGGCGCGGGTGGTACCGATGCTGACACTGCCGCCCGCGGGCAACGGGAGCGCGAGCAGTCCGATCGCGAGCTTCCCGAAGAGCGGCAGCAGCGAATCGATCACGGCGGTCTCTTCCTGAACCGAGCGGATGCTCGACCCGGTTCGGGCGTCGTACGCGGTGGCGCTAACCCGCGTCCGGCCGCCGAGCTTGAGGAACTGTCCCAACACCAGCCTGCCGGCCCCGGCCCGCCGCGCGACGCCCTGCGCATCACCCAGGGTCAGCCGCTGGCCGGCCCTGGCGCTGGGCAGCTCGCGCAGGAAGTCGGCGACCCGCTTGTCGTCCACCGCGTGGACGTCGCTCCAGCGCGAGAGATCGAGGTAGAGCAGGTTGGCGCTGGCGTCCTTGAGCCAATCGAGATCGGCCGCGTGGGCCTGATTCTCGAAGGGGAGGACGATCCAGGTGTTGTCGTCGAGGGGAAGCACCGGCCGCACCGGCGCGGGGCGGGATGCCGCGGCCCGGCAGGGGGGCGGGGTGCCGTCGGGGCACTGCGCCAGAAGCGGCTTGCCGGCCGCGACCGGTAAAAGGAGGAGTAGAGTGAGCCGGCGCATGTCACAAACTAAACTGCGCGAACGGCGAACAGCGAACGGCGAACGGGGAATAACAGCGAACGGCGAACGGCGAACGGGACCAACCCAACCGCGGAGATCATCTGGCAGGGCAGGTCCCGTTCACCGTTCGCTGTTGTTATTGCTCCAACACCCTCCTGGCCCCAACCCAGCGGGCAAACCACCAGCCACCCGCCGGGTCATCGGCCTTGAGCAGGCTGGTCTGCACGCCGCCGTTGGCGCTGTGAATGAAGCGGCCTTCGCCGAGGTAGAGGCCGACGTGGGAGACCTCACCGCCGGGATCGCTCGCGAAGGTGAGAATGTCGCCGGGGGCGAGGGCGTCCAGACGCTGGGCCACTGCTCTCCCCGCCCTGGCCTGCTCAGTGCTGGTGCGCGGCAGGCTGACGCCGTGCTGGGCGTAGGTGTATTGAATCAACCCCGAGCAATCGAAGCCATCGGGGCCGTTGCCGCCCCACAGATACGGCGCCCCCATCGCCGAGAGCGCGGTCCCGACCACACCA
>CAYNNS010000235.1:0-5673 GCA_964398345.1 uncultured Gemmatimonas sp.
CGGGGGTATTCGGTGGCCGGCCGGATGCGCAGGTAATCGCGGTCTTCGTAGAACGCGGCGATGAACGGGATCACCAGCTGATCGACGGTGAGGCTCTGCCTGCCGGCCTCCTTGATGATCCGGTCGTCGACATCGGTGAGGTTCATGATGTGGTAGACCTCGTAGCCGCTCGCGTCGAGCCAGCGCCGCAGCAGATCGACGAAAAGGAAGGTTCTGAAATTGCCGATGTGGGCGTAATTCCAGACCGTCGGCCCGCAGGAATACAGCGTGACCCTCGGCGGCGCGACCGGGACGAACGGCTCGACGCGACGGGAGAGCGTGTTGTAGAAGGAGAGGCCCATAGGGCCGGGAAGCTAGAGGGTCATAGGGTCAGAGGGTAAGAGGGTAAGAGGGTAAGAGGGTACGTCAATGCCGGAGCGCCAGAATCACCTCGAGCGCAATCAGCACGATGACGACCCACTCCAGCAGCTCCAGCCTGCGAGCCGCCGCACGGTCGCTGATTTTCTGATAGATGCTCTCGACCGTACTGAGCTTGCGTACGATGGCGGCGTCCCAGTCCGCGAGGTGGAGTCGGCTCGCGGCCAGCCGGTATACCCGCGCGAGGTATTCCTCGCCGAGGACCTTGAGCGCGTTGGTGACCCGTTCGAGCAGAATCGCCGAGTCCACCTGCAGCGCCGAGAGCTCGCGGCGGTCTTCCTCCATGAACCCCGGGGCGATGGCGCGCCAGCGCGAGCGCCGGGAGAGCAGCTGATAGGCGCGTTCCAGGACCTGGTCGAGCTGCCCGTCGAGATAGCGCAGCTCGAGCAGCTGGACGTTGGCGAACTCCAGCACGGTCCGGATGTCGGCGGGGTCGGGGTCGAGAATGAAGGCCGCGTCCCAATCGACCAGGATCAGGTCGTTCCGGCCGAAGGAGATGCGCGCCTGCAGGACGTGCGCGACCTCTTCGCGAGAGAGCAGGGTCTCCTCCCCCCGCAGCACCCGGGCGAGCAGATCGGCATGCTCCTCACAGAAGGCCCCGGCCTCGCTGGCTTCGGGGAGCCCACTCACTTCGAAGAGGAAGTAATCCTCCACCAGCTCCGCCACCCACGGGCGCTGCACCGAGCTCCCAAGGGCCGCGATGAGCCCGGTGATCCGGCGGCGCGCATCGCCCAGCAGCGCGTCGTTGCTGCGGAGCTGCATGCTGAGCGCGAGCAGGTCACCTGCGCCGGTGGGAAGCGGCACGGCGTAGCTGACCGACGCGGCGCCGAAGTCGTAGAGCGCGATTTCCACGCTGGCGTCGAGCCGCAGGCCGCCACCCTGATCCGGAGCGACCTCCTGGGTGGCCCGCAGCGGGTTCGGCCGCGGCCCCGCCGGGCGGGCGCGGGCCGACCAGTCGGTGCCGGGGAGCAGCCGCTCGGCCGCGGCGTCGAGATCGACGGCGTTCCCGATCTCGAAGACATACAGGGGGCGGCAGACGCCGCGGGTTATGCGGAGCTCCCCCATGGGGGTCAGCCTCCCGGCAGCACCGAGGACTCGGCGGGTGGCGCCGCGGCGGGAGGCTGCTCGGGTGGCGCCATCGCATAGATCGGGATTCCCTCCGCGTCGAGCCGGTTCTTGATGCGGCGGCGGAACTCCCGGGCGACCTCCCACTGCGCGCCCGGACGGGTCTTGAGCAGCGCCCGCACCATCACGGCGTACTGGCCCAGGTCTTCCACGCCGACCTGCGATTCACCGTCGAAGCGTGGTCCCCAGGCGGGCTCGCGTTGCAGCCGGGTGATTTCGTCCCGGAAAACCGCAAGCGCGTGGTCGAGATCGGTGGCGTAGCTCACGCCGACTTCGACGAGGGCCCGGGACCAGCTCCGGGTCAGATTGCTCAACGTGGTGATCTGGCCGTTGGGCACCACATGCAGCACGCCGCGCACGTCGCGCAGCATCACCACGCGCAGCGTCATGCGTTCCACCGTACCGCTCTTGCCCGCCGCCTCGATCACGTCGCCGATGGCGAACTGATTCTCGAAGACGATGAAGAAACCGGCGATCACGTCCTTGACCAGGCTCTGGGAGCCGAAGGAGACGGCGAGACCGAGGATGCCACCCGCGGCAAGCAGCGGCGCGATCGGGATGAACTGGGAAGCGGTGAGCAGCACCGCGAGCACGAGAATGAGCACCCGCCCGACACTGCGCACGATGGCCGCGATCGTCTGGCCGCGTTGCTCGGCGGGCGAGAGGAGGCCATCGGCGTGCTGATGGACGTGGGCGAGAATGCGCTGGGAGATCCGCTTGACGAGCTGGTACGCCAGCCACGCCGCGAGCCAGACCCCGACGACGTTGAGGAGCTTCTCGAGCACCGCTCCCCGACTGGTGTCGAAATACGCCGCAATCCGGGAGAAGACATCGTCGATCACGGCGAGCTCGCGCACGGCCATCCCGGGAGAGGGAAGCCGGAAACTAGGCCGCTACCGAAACCAGCGTCAACCGGGACGCGGCGGCTCCAGAATCCGCGTGGCGCGTGCGGTGATGCCGAGTCGCAGGCAATGCGCGAGGATTTCCTCCGGACCCAGGTCCCCGAGCGGCACCTGGATGCCGAGTGGGGTGCGAGTCACCCCGGGAATGGCGGCGGTCAGGGCAGCGAGTGCGGCGCCGGAGGCGTCGAGCAGAAAGAGGCGGAGGACTGCTTCCGTAGCCACGCGCCAGAGTAGCACTGGACTCGGTGCGCCGCCCATCCTTCGCGCCCGAGCCGGACCACTCCCCCGCGCTCAGGAACCGCCGAGAACTCGCAAGAGCCAGAGGCCCGCGGCACCGGCGACCGTGAGCACCAGCAGCCCGGGGAGCGCCATGCGGCGGAACTTCGCCACCCCGAGAGTCCCGCTGATGGCCGACTTGGTCACGCCGTTCATGGTGACGCCGAGGGTGATGGCCATCGCGGCGATGAAGATGTGGGCCGGATCCTCCGCCAGCCGGTTCATGCCGAAGGTCAGCGCATCCATGTCGGAGAGGCCCAGCACGGCCGCCGAGCCCAGCACACCACGCTCCCCGAAGCGCCGCGTCACGATGCGGAGCAGGAAGAGCACCACTTGGAAGCTCAGCGCCATCACGATCGCGGTGCGGAGCTGCAGCGGGTTACTCGGTGGGGGCGGCGGATGCTCCGGCGCCGTCCCCGGCAGGTGCCGCCAGGCCAGCAGCAGCAGAATCACCCCGACCGCGAACGTGGGCGCCAGGCCAAGCGCGACGTCGGGGACCAGCGCCGGGTTGAGCAGCAGGGTTATGCCGAGAATCCGGGGCACCAGCAGCGTGCACGCGGCAACGACGCCGATCGCGAGGGCAATCCCACTCTCCGGATCCCGGCGGCTCTGGCGCGAGAAATTCAGGGTGACCAGCGTGGAAGAGACCAGCCCGCCGAGCGCCCCCATCACCGGGTAGCCGCGGGAGTCCCCCAGAATGCGGCGGATGATGTAGCCGACGAAGTTGAGCCCGGAAAAGAGCAGCACCACGGCCCAGAGGTTGCGCGGCTCGATCCCGCCCAGGCGTTCGAGGGGACCGGCGGGCAGCAGCGGCAGCACCACGAGCGCGAGCACCGCGAACTGCAGTGCCGCCTGCATCTCTTCCTGACCGATGTGCCGGACGAACCGCTCGATGACTTTCTTCTCGCCGAGCAGCAGCACCACGATGGCGGACGCTCCGCTCGCCACGCGCAGCGAGCCGAGTCCGGCGAGCAACCCGATGCCGAGCACGAGTACCGCCGCGGTTTCGGTGGTGCCCTCGATGGCCGGGACGCCGCGATTCGCCGCGGTGAGATACGCGGCGACGATGAGGCCACCCGCCGCCAGGAGCAAAGCCGCCGCCACCAGGGGAAAGCCCCCATCGAGCAACCAACCGGCAACCCCGCCGATCGTCCCGAGCAGGAAAAACGTCCGGACGCCCGCGAAGCGCGCGTGCGGACCCGACGCGTGCCCGGACCATTCCCGCTCGACCCCGACCGCCATGCCGGCCAGTGCCGCCACCGCGAGGCGGCTGACCAGCTCGAGATCACTCAGGGCGTCCTACTCCTTCAGAGTGGAACCGAGAGAATCGCCGTTGGAGCCGTCCGGAGCAAGTTTCGGCCGGCGCGCCCCGATCCGGTGGGTATGGGTCTCGTGCGCCGCCGCGACCGCGTCGAGCAGTGGCGCCGGGTCGAAGCGCACCGGATCCGTGCTGGGCAACCCGGTTTCCGCCTCGGACTGCTGACAGGCGCGCCGCGCCGCGGCGTCATCCAGGTCGTAGGTGTTGAGGCAGATCCCGATGACGCGCGTCGGATGCACCGCCGACCCGATCAGCTCGTACATCCGGACGTAATCGCTGAGGGGAGGAATCCGCAGCCAGGGACGGCCGCGGTACTCGCCGATGTATTCCCGGCTGGACTGATGGCACAGGATCATCGCACCGGGGCAGCTGCCGTGCAGCAGCCCGAGCGTCACCCCGGAATAGCCGGGGTGGTTGATGCTGCCCTGCCCTTCGACCAGCAGGACCTCGGCGCCCGGAGCGGCCCGGAGCACCAGCTCCTCCGCGGCGCCGGCGATGAAGTCGGCGACGACGGCATCCACCGCGGTCCCCCAGCCCTCGATGAAAATGCCGGTCTGGCCCGTCGCCACGAATTTGGTGCGTAACCCGCGCTCGTTGAGTCCCCGCACCAGCTGCAGCTGACCGGTCATCTTGCCGACGTTACAGTCGGTACCGACGGTCAGCACGACGAGCGGAGCCACGCTGCGCGCGAGGCCCGCGGCCACCGGCAGGCCGGCGGGGGGACGGCGGACGTCGAGGATCTTGCGCCCGTTCGCCTTGGCCCGCTCGTGCAGCAGCGGGTCGTCGTCGAGGAAGGTGTGCAGCCCGCTCCAGAGATCGCACCCGGCGTCGAGCGCATCGGCGAGCCAGCTGCGCCACTCGTCCGGCAGTTTGCCTCCCGCGGGCGCGATGCCGATCAGCACCGCCGTCGGCTTGCGGCGCAATCCCTCTTCCATGGAGCCGAGCACCGGGATGTCGCCGCCGAAACCGAGCACCTGCTGCACGGTCTTCCCGGCTTTGACCCGGTCCACCACGCCCACGACCTGGTCGGGGCGATAGCGGATCACGGAGTTGGCCGTCTTCGAGGTCATGGGCGAGAACTCGCCGTCGGCAAGAATGAGGAAGCGCGGTGCGGACATCGCTCGGCGGTCTCGCAGGGGGACGGGGTCACATAAGATAACGGTCAGGCCTGGAGACGGCCTGACCGTTGGGGGAGGTCGGCGGTATTGACCTTCAACGCGAAGCGGTCACGCTCCCTTGTCCGGATTCTCCAGCAGCTCGGCGTCGTGCACATCCGGCTTCTTGGTGCCGCCGGCGCCGAGCGCCCGGGTCTCCTTCGGAGCCGCCACGAGGCCCATCTTGGCCTTGAGCTCGATGAGCTGCTGGTCCGCCGTGCCCTTGTACTCGAGCTTCTTGAACTGGTCCATCAGATCGTCGCTCTGGAACTCCTGCTGCAGCTCCGCCGCGGCGAGCGCCTTGCGCTCGATCGCCTCGATCTTCTCCGCCATCCGGTCGAATGACTCGAACGCACTCTTGTCGTTCATCCCGGACATGGTCTCCTGGATGCGCTGTTGCGCCTCGGCCCGCTTGGCGCGCGCGACCAGGATGTTCTTCTTGCGCTTGGCTTCTTCGATCTTGTCGTTGAGCTGGCGCAGC
>CAYNNS010000236.1:0-5648 GCA_964398345.1 uncultured Gemmatimonas sp.
CCGCGCCACACCGGCGCGGAGGAGACCAGCGCGAGACGCGCGACGGCCGCCGGGTGGGCGACGGCGTAGAGCAGCGCGAGCAAGCCGCCCCACGAATAACCCGCAAGCGTCAGCCGCTCCAGGCCCCAGAGCTCCCGCAAGGCGTCGAGGTCCGCGACCTGCTCCTGCCAGCCCACCGCCACCTCGCGCGGCACCGGCGAGCGGCCACCGCCGCGCTGGTCGTAGTACACCAGCGTCCGCCCCGTGGCGAGCTTGTCGAATCCGGGCAGCAGGTAATCATGGTGGGCGCCGGGCCCGCCATGCAGGACCACGACGGGCGGTCCCTCGCCGATCCGGCGCTCGAAGAGCTCAATGCCGCGGAGCTGGCGGGTGAAGGTCTGCGCTGCCACCGGGACCGCCGCGGGACTAGAGGAGCACCGCCAGGGCGTCGGCGATCTTGCGCACCTCCGCTGCCTCCGCCAGCGTGAACGGATCGGGCTCGTCGCTGTCGACGTCGATCTGGCCGAGGATCCGGTCGCCCCGGCGAATCAGCACCACGAGCTCGGAGCGGGTGAAGAGATTGCAGGCGAGATAATCGGGAACCGCGCGCACGTCTCCCACGTTCTGGTCGCTGCGCGTCGCCACCGCGGTGCCGCACACGCCGGTTCCCACCGGGATGGTCCGGTGCTCGGTGTCCCGACCGCTCCAGGCTTCGAGGGTGAGCAGGTCACCGTCCAGCATGTAGAGATAGACGGAGGTGTACGGGGCGCCCGCGGCGCGGATGCGGTCGGCCGTCAGCTGCAGCAGCTGCTGCCGGGCGAGGCCGCGGGTGAAGCCGCCGCGCAGGGCGGCAACCAGCTTGTCCCCGTCGAGTGTTGCCATGACTTCGAAACTAACTCTATCTTGCCCACCACATGGGCAGCCGCCTCCCCGTCGCGCCGCTGCTCGGCGCGCTGATTCACCTGACACGATACCAACCCGATGCCGAGGCGGCCCAGGCGGCATTGCTGGCCGCGTTGCGCGAGCTGCTCCGCGAGCCGCTGCACGTCACCGCCGAGGTGGATGCGTTGCGATTGGGGGACGAGCGGGTCTCGCTCAAGGTCCCCGGCGCCACGTTGCTCAACGAACAGATGCTGCTCCATGGCGTCGGCGGGTTCCTGCTGCCGGCCAAGGTGAGCGCGGCGGACTTGCTCCGGCTGATCGCCGTTCTCGCGGCGTTCCCCGGGAGCTACGACTCGCTGTCCGCCATTCGCACCGCCCTGGGTGACAGCGGGGAGCGGATCGGGCTCAGCGCGGCGGGCGCCGACCAGGAGGTGTTCCGGCTCTCAGGCCGCTCGCGGCTCACCACCGGGTCGCATCGCACGGTGCAGGACGAGCAGCTCGACATCCAGCGCGCCGACGCCGACACCATGGGCAGCGGCGCCGAGCCGACACTGGAGGAGCCGGCGAGCCTGCCGGACAGCATGGCGATACCGGCGCGGCCGACGCTCGGCGCGATCGTCGCGCAAGGCCGCGCGGCGCTCAAAGCCCAGGACTGGAACGCCGTCCTCGATGCGGCGCTGCAGCTCATCGAGGCGGAGAACGAAGCGCCCTCCGAGCGCACCGGACGCACCTTCCGGCTCGAGCTCAGGCGACTGGTCGCCCCCGAGCACCTCGAACAGCTCGCGCGGCTGGCCAACGGCGAGCGCTCCCAGGAGGTCATCGCCGTGCTCGGGCGCTTCGGGCCCGCCGGCACCGAGACGCTGGTGGAGCTGCTGACCAACAGCCCCGACCTGGCCGAACGCCGCAGCTACTACACCGCCATCACCCAGATGCGCTCGGGTGCCGAGGCGATCTTCGGCCGGCTCGAGCATCCGCTCTGGTACGTGGTGCGCAACGCCGCCGAGCTCTGCGGCGAGATGGAGATCGAGGACGCCGTCCCCGGCCTGGGCCGCCAGATTCAGCACGCCGATGAGCGGGCACGCAAGGCAATCGCCGGGGCGCTCGCGCGGATCGGCACGCCCCTCGCCCTGCAGTGGTTGCGCAAGATGCTGAACGACGTGGAGCCGCAGGTACGCCGCCAGGCGATCCAGCCGCTCAGTGGAGGACCGGCGCGGCTCTTCTGCTCCGCGATCGCCGAGCTGCTGGAACGCGAAAGCGACCCCGAGGTGCAGCGCGAAGCGCTCCTCGCGCTGGGGCGCAGCGGCTCCGAGGAGGCCATCGCCACCCTCGAGCACTGGGCCGCGCCGGCCTCCGACCGAGTGGGCAAGCATCCACTGCCGCTCCGCCTGCTCGCCATCCGCGGGCTGGCGCAGGCGGGCCCCACCGCAGCCACCGTTCTGAGCTCGCTGTCACGCGATTCCACGGCGGAGGTGCGTGCCGCCGCGAGCGGGGCGCTCGCGGCGCTCCGGCTGTGAGCTCCGCGGATGCTGAAGTCGCTGCCGCGCAGGGAGCGCACATGACGCGAGCCTGGCGGAGGCCGCTCGCGACGGGAGTGTCCGCGATCGCGCTCGCCTGCGGAGGCGGCACCGATCCCGGCGCCGAGGGCACGCTCACGAAGGCCGCGCCGAGCGGCGACGGTCAGTCGGGTCCCGCCGGCTCGACGCTGCCCGAGCCACTCCGGGTGATCGTCATGCAGAACGGAGCACCGGTCGCGGGACGGACGGTGGGCTGGAGTGTGCTCGCCAGCGGCGGCTCGGTCACTCCCGGCACCAGCACGACCGGCGCGGACGGCATCGCGACGACGAGCGTCACCCTCCCCCCGTTTGCGGCGACCAGCGGCGTGCGCGCCCTGGCAAGCGGCATCAGCGCCGAGCTGCGCTTCAGCGTCATATCGACCGGAGCGACCAGCACCGCGACGCTTCAGGTCGCGAACAACGAGTTTCTCCCCGACAACGTCGCGCTGCGAGCCGGTGGCACCGTGAGCTTCGTCTGGCTGATGGGATCGGGACCCCACAACGTGCGGCCGGTCGCGCCGAGCACGATTCCCAGCTCGCAAAACCCGCCGCCGCCGGGCCTGCACAACGCCCCGTACAGCTTCGATACCCGCTTTCCCGTGACGGGGAGCTATCAGTTTTTCTGCGAGTCGCACGGGACGCCGACGTCCGGCATGCGCGGCAGCGTGACGGTGGTGCCGTGAGAGCCCGCCTGCTGCTCCCGGCGTTGCTCACCGCGCTGGCGCGCGCGCTCGCCGCGCAGGACGACGACCTCTGCTTTCCCGGCAAAGGATCGCACGAGGCGCGCACCATGGCGATTTTCGCCGTGCCGCTCGCCTTCAGCGCCGCCGCGGCTCCCCAGCGCGCGCCGGCGGGCCGGGTGCAGCTCGGGCTCGAGCTGAGCTATCTGCCGCACGTGGATCCCGCCACCGCGACACCCACGACCTGCCGGCCCGACAAACACGCGCCCGAGCACACCGATCTGCTGTTCGCCGCGCCCCGGCCGCGCGCGGCGCTGATGCTGCCCGCGGGCTTCCGGCTCGAAGCGAGCTGGATTCCTCCGATCCGGATGTCGGATGTGAAAGCGAACCTGGTCGGCTTCGCGCTGTCGCGGATCACGCCGCTCGGCGCTCGCGGGGCGGTCCTCGAGCTGCGCGCGCACGGCAGCGTCGGGGTGATCCACGCGCCGATCACCTGTGACGACGCCGCGCTGGCCGACAGCGACAGTCCCTGCTACCAGGGCACGCGCTCGAACGATGCGTTCAAACCCAACGTGTTCGGGGTCTCCGCGGCCGTGGGCTGGAGCCTGGGGGATATCCATCCGTACGCGGGAGCGGGCTACAATCACCTGGCACCGCGCTTCCAGGTGCATTTCGTCAACCAGTTCGGCATCCTCGATCACCGCCGAGTGATCGTCGATCTCGATCGAGGCGTCCTGTTTGCCGGGGTCAGCTGGACCCCGCGGCGACAGCTCGAGCTCGCCGGTGAGATCTATTCGGCCCCCGTCGATGCGGTCACCGTTCGCGTGTTAGCCCGCATCCGGCTGCGCCGCTGATCGGGAACGCCCGCCTCGCCTCTTTCCAGCTTCCAGTCTCCGGGGCGGCGTCCCGGCACCAAATGCCAGCCGGGCGCCAGCTCGAGCACCCAACCCGGACCGGCCAGGCGCCGGCCACCGGTATCCGAGGGGGCCGGCACGATGAGGTGAAGCCAGTCGGGCGAGATCAAGCCTCCGGTGGTGTCGGCCTGGAGCACGCCCCACCGATCGGACAGTCGCAGCGACCCGTAGATAGTCCCAAGGGAATCCAGCGTCTCCACCCGGCCGGGATCGAGCCCCAGTTTCATCTCGGCGAGGGGCAGCTCGAGCAGCGGGCCCCGCTCGAAACGGGTCCGCAGCGCGAGCCGGTGGGCACGCTGGCGTGCCGCGCGGAGGCTCTCTTCCCGGCGCACGGCCGCGTAGCCGTAGCTCGCCGCGCGGATCGTGGCGGTGGCCGCGCCGGGCCGGCCGTGCAAGGCGGGCTCCAGGAGGAAGCCGAGGTCGGCGCCGGCGTGTACTGCGCCGCGCCAGTCCGGAACCAGCGCATCGAGGAAGAAACCGTAGGCGGGCCCGGTGCGATAGGCAAAGCTGCGCTCCTGCTGGCTCGCCGAGTCGAGCTTCACCAGGCGGGCGGACACCAGAGCGCGCCGCGCCTCCGGGTTACTGGTGGCCAGGGCAATGCCGCTGTACTCCGCGAGCCCCTCGTTGAGCTCGAGCTGCCGCTCGGTGGAGTCCGCGCCCGGGAAGCTCCGGCGCCGGGCGCGGCGGAACAGCAGCGCGTCGCGCAGCGCCCGGAGGCGCGCCGCGCCGTCCAGCTCGAGTGCCCGCTGCAGGGCGCGGCCCTCCATCCGGAGCCAGACCCGGCCGTCGCGGGTGGCGAGCTGCGGGTTAGGAGGATCCCGGCCCGCCAGCCCCAGACTGTCCTGGATCCCGTGCCAGAGCTCGTGGCCGATCCGTACGGCACGCTCCAGGGAGTCGTCGGGCAGCGGCCAGACCAGCATCGTCCAGCGGCGGCCGCCCCAGCGCACCGCCGTATTCGCGGTGGCCTCGCCGGGTGGCAACCGGCCCGTGTAGAAGCCGCCGAGCGGCTGCAGCTGGCCCTCGGAATCGGGAACCGCGGCGAGCAGCATCCGGCTCTGCGGCTCGGCCAGCAGCAACGGTCGGTCCAGCGAGCGGTGCCACAGCGCTCCGGCATCGCGGGAGATCAGCGCCGCCGCCTCACGGAAATACTGGCGCGCCAGGGCGGTATCGAACGCGAAAGCGCCGCCGCTCTGCGCCAGGGCGGTGAGCGGCCGCACCAGGGACGCGAATGCGAGCAGCAAAGGTCGTAACATCTTCCGAAGGATGCCGGGCCCTGGACCAGCGTCGCAGCGGCTCAGGGCGTGCAGCCGTCCCGGCGCCGGGTGTCGGCGAGGTCGACGATGCGCCAGCCCTCGGCGGTGCGCACCAGGTGAAAGGTGTCGACCCCGCAATGCGAAAAGCGCTCCCCGACGTAGAAGCGGTACTCCAGCCACACGGAAGCGAGACCGCCGTCCACCTTGACGACCGGATTGCTGGTGCGTTCGTCATAGGGCTCGGCGCCGCGCGATACCGCGGCCAGCCAGCCGTCGGTGCTCTCCACGTCGGCAGTGGGCACCCCATCCTTCATCCCGGACGAGACCAGCCGTTCCTGCGGGTGCAGCACCGCCCGCATCTTCACCGTGTCATGGACTTTCATCCCG
>CAYNNS010000237.1:0-5647 GCA_964398345.1 uncultured Gemmatimonas sp.
AGCATCGAGCCGATGTCGAGCGCCTGCGCCTTGAGGGCAAGGGTGCGCGCGTTGCAATCCCGCGGGGCCCATCAGACGTGAGGGGCCCAACAGCGGCCGCCTCAGCAGGTCTCGCAGAATCCACACGTCATGCACGCGGTAGTGGGCCCGGCTCGGCCGGTCCCCCACGGCGATGGTAATCGCTTCGTCCGGCAGCGCCGCGAAAAGATCCTCGTCGGTGCGATCGTTGCCCGCGGCCACCAGGATGCCCTCGGGCAGGTGTTCCGCGGCCAGCTCGGCCGCGACCAGTCCCTTGTGCACGCCGTGTGGCCGGACCTCGAGCACCCGATCGCCCCAGAGCAGCTCGAGCGGCAGGTTGCTCAGCAGCTGCCCGAGGTGCATGCCCAGCTCGTTGGCCTGGCGATCGCCGATGTCCGAATTCGCGGCGCGCCAGTGCCACGCTAACCCGGCTTCCTTCACCTCGACCAGCGCGCCGGGCGTCCGCCGCGCGAAATCCGCGAGGATCGGCCGCACCGCCTCCTGCCAGTCCGGCGCCGGATGATCGCGACGCGCCCAGCGGTTGCGTCCCGACCGCCGCGAGAAGCTGCCGTGCTCGGCGTGGAGATGGATCGGCAGCTCGCCGAACCAGCGATCCAGAAACCCCGTGGTCCGGCCGCTCAGGATATGGACCTCGGTCCGGCGCCGCAGCGCGAGCCGGCGCAGCAGCTCGAGCAGCTCGGGATCGGGGATGGCCTGCTCGGGGGAGGGCGCCAGCGGGACCAGGGTCCCGTCGTAGTCGAGCACCAGGATCAGCCGTCGCGCGGCGAGCAGCGTCGGCAGGATCGACTCCGCCCGGGCGGAGCCGTTGCCGTTCACCGCCAGCTCGCGCGGAGCGCCCTGATCGGCCAGCGCCTGGATGAAGCTCTCCACCCAGCGCTGCACGTCGTGGCCCAGCACCCGCGCCCGCAACGCCCGCATCCGGTGGGTCTGCTCCGCCTCGGGCATGGTGAGGGCCGTGAAGTACGCCTCCGCGGTCCGGTCGACGTCGTACGGATTGGTCGTCACCGCCTCGACCAGCTCGGCCGACGCGCCGGCGTACTCGCTCAGGACCAGTACGCCCTTGAGGTCGGTCCGCGCGGCGACGTACTCCTTGGCGACGAGATTCATGCCGTCCCGGATCGGCGTCACCAGCATGACATCGGCGGCCCGATAGAGCGCGATGACTCTTCGCTCCGGTAACCCGCGGAACATGTAGTGCACCGGCATCCACGCCGGCGTGCCGAAGGCACCGTTGATCCGCCCCACCAGGGCGTTCACTTCGCGCCGGAACTGGCGGTAGGCGCGCACCGCCACGCGCGACGGCACCGCCAGATTGACCAGCTTGACCTTGCCGTGCAGCTCGGGGTGGTGCTGCAGCAGCGTCTCGAAGGCGAGCAATCGCTGCGGAACCCCCTTGGTATAGTCCAGCCGGTCGATCGCGACCAGCGTGTACTCGGATCCCGCCCGGATCTCTGCCACATCCGGGACCAACGCCGGGCGCTCGGCGAGCGCGGCGATGCGCCGGGCGTCGACTCCCATCGGGAAGACGCCGAGTCGTACGATGCGGTCCTCGACCAGCACGCGGTCGACCTGGGTCGGGTGGCCCAGCAGCAGCAGCAGCGCCGAAGCGAAGTGGCGGAGGTACGACGTGGTGTGGAACCCGATCAGATCGGCTCCCAGTAACCCGCGCAAGAGCTCCTCGCGGTGCGGCAGTGTGCGGAAGACCTCCGAAGCCGGGAACGGGATGTGCAGGAAGAAGCCGATCCGCGCGCGGGGCAGTCGCTGCCGCAGCAGGGCCGGCACCAGCATCAGCTGGTAGTCGTGCACCCAGATCAGATCGCCTTCGCGGTACAGCGCGGCGGCGGCATCGGCGAACTTCTCGTTGACATCGCGGTAGGCCGGAAAGTCCACCGTGCGGTGCGGCACCTGTCCGGTGAGATAGTGGAACACCGGCCAGATGAAGCCGTTGGAGAAGCCGTCGTAGTAGCGCTGCAGCTCGGTCTTGCTGAGAAACAGCGGCGCCAGCCGATCCCGGGCCATGCGCTCGGTCAGCCCGGCCTCCTCTGCCGCATCGAAGTCCTGATCGGTGCCGGGCCAGCCGAGCCACCAGCCGTCGCCGTGCTCGTGGGGTCCGCGTAACCCGGTGGCGAGTCCCCCCGGACTGCGCTCGATCTCGAGGTGACCTCCCTCCAACCGGTGGATGCTCACCGGGAGGCGGTTCGAGACGATCAGCATGCGGGCGTTTGCTGTCATCAGGCCCAGGCCCTCACCCGGCCGTCGCGCGCTTCCATCAGCTCCCCGATCGTCATCGCCGCGTGCACCAGGCCCACGTGGGTATAGGCCTGCGGGAAATTGCCGAGCAGGGCCCCGCTCTCCGGCTCGACGTCTTCGGAAAAGAGCCCCACCGGGTTGGCATAGCCCAGCAGCCGGTTGAAGAGGGCCATCGCGTCGTCGAGCCGTCCCGTGAGCGCGAGTGCCTCCGCGTGCCAGAACGAGCAGACCGTGAACGCGCTGGTGGTGTCGCCGAAGTCGTCGACGTTGGTGTAGCGGCGCATGAGGCCGTTGCTGGTGAGCAGGCGTTCGTACGCGTCGATCGTGCTCACGAAACGGGGGTCGCGCGCGTCGATGATGCCGAGGGTCGGCAGCAGCAGGTTGCTGGCATCGCCGAACTGGCCGTCGAGCACCTGGGAGAAGAAGCCCAGCTCGCCGTTGTAGCCCCGCTCCAGCACGACCTCACGCTCGCGCGCGGCGAGCGCCTCCCAGCGCCTGGCCTCGGCACCGAAGCCCAGCCGATCGGCGAGCAGCGCACCCCGGTGCATCGCCACCCAGCACATGGCGCGCGAGAAGGTGTGCTGGCCCAGGCGGGTGCGAAACTCCCAGATGCCGGTATCGGGCTGCGGTGCGACAGCGATCGCCAGCTCCACCAACTGGCGGAGCAACGGGAAGTAGGAGACCGGGTTCTCGTGCACGATGCGCGGATCGG
Source organism: uncultured Gemmatimonas sp. (assembly GCA_964398345.1). GTDB lineage: Bacteria > Gemmatimonadota > Gemmatimonadetes > Gemmatimonadales > GWC2-71-9 > JABFSM01. The sequence continues at coordinate 3,002 of CAYNNS010000237.1, forward strand.
TGAGCAGCGATTCGATGCAGAGCACGATCTCGCCCGGCAGATCGTTCTGCAGCTGCAGGCTCGCCGCGTTGCCGGCCCGCACGTGACCATTGCCGCCGAACCCGGCGAGGTGGTCGAGTGCGACCTCGTGCAGGTCGCGCTCGCCGCCGATGCCGTACACCGGCTGCAGCGGGCCGGCTTCGACCACGTCGCGCACGAAGCGCAGCAGCCGCTCGCCTTCGTTCAGGTGGCTGAGCCGGCGCAGCGCCTCCACACTGAAGGCCGCGTCGCGCAGCCAGCAGAAGCGGTAATCCCAGGTGCGCGGGGTCCCCATCGCCTCGGGAATGCTGGTGGTCGCCGCAGCGATTACCGCGCCGGTCTCGTGATAGGAGTGCAGCTTGAGGCAGAGCGCGGAGCGCAGCACCGCTTCGGGTGCGAAGGTGGGGAGCGCGCAGGTCTTGGCCCACTGGCGCCAGCCCGCCACCGTCACGTCGAGATCGTGCTGCACCGAGGCGAGCGTCGGCCGGTCCTCGCGGCGGCCGTAGCGGAAGCAGACGAAGATCGGGCTGGTGAGCGTGAACTCGCGGCGGGACAACAGGTACGCCAGCGGCAGGTTGGTGCTCACCTCGGCACGGAAGCCTGGGGAGCGGAGCTCGTAGCTCTCGGTGCCGGGGATCCACTCGGGCCGCTCCCGCGCGTACTCGGGCCGCGGATCGAGGTCGAGGCTGAGCCGGGGCTGGCCGCCCAGCGGGTTAACCAGGCGCACCAGCTCGATCGGGAGCCGGTCCATGCCGAGCGGTCCCGGCAGCCGCGGGGCGAAGTCGAGGACCTCCCAGGAGGCGCCGTCCTGCTCGAAGCGGGTCACCGCCACGTTCGTGTTAGGCACATAGCGCAGCTGGCCGGTCACCTCCTCCCCGCGATACAGCACCCGGAACACACCGCCCTGCTCCGCATCGAGCAGCCGTCCGAACACCGACGGCGAGTCGAAGCGCGGCAAGCAAAGCCATTCCACCGCGCTGGTCGGCGAGACGAGCGCGAGCACGCGACCGTTGCCGATCGCCGCGTGGTCGAGGGGTGGAACGGGTCGCAGGGGCGCGGTCATCGCTCCTGGTCGTCTGGGTCTTTGGGGGGGGACGGACGGGGTGCGGGGCAGTTACACGCCCCATCGCTATCGGCTATCGGCGATCAGAATGGTCGAGGGCAGTGAGCCGATCGTTGCGGCTCGCTCTACACCGCGAAGGGAACCGGGACGAAGGTGAGCACGAACACCACCACCGACGCGAGCCCCACCCAGCGCCGGCTCGCCGGCACGTGGCGCTCGGGGACGACGACCGAGGGGTGGCTCCAGCGTCCCCCACCGATCAGGAACGTCATCGCTACCCACACGTACCAGTTGGGAGAACGCTGGGCGAGCACCAGCAGCGCCGCGACCGCGATGAGCGCGACGCCGCGCTGCCGCCGGCCCAGCAGTCCGTAGAGGATATGGCCGCCATCGAGCTGGCTAAGCGGCAGCAGGTTCAGCCCGGTGATGAATGCGCCGACCCAGCCCGCGAACGCCGGGAGGCTCAGGTGAATCGCCCGAGCAGACCCGAAGACCCACTCCCTCAGGAGGTGCGTGAGAATGGAATCGCCGAGGCCGATGGGTTCGCCGGCAAAGGCGATCCAGCTCGTCGCCCCGTTCCCCGGATGCAGCCCGGCCGGCATCGCCGCCGTCGTATTGGACGTGAGATAGCCCCAGATCAGCACCGCCAGCGCGACCACGAATCCAGCGAGCGGACCGGCGGCACCCACGTCGAGGAGCTGGCGGCGGTCCAGCACGGGACTCCGCAACCGGATGAACGCCCCCAGCGTTCCGATCGGAGAGAGCGTCGGCGGGATCGGGAGAAAGTACGGCGGGGAAACGTCGATGTTGTAGCGGCGCGCCGCGAAGTAGTGCCCCGACTCGTGCACGAGGAGGATGGCGAGCAGTGGGACGGCAAAGGCCCATCCCTCGAGCAGCTGGCGCCACTCCCCCTGGACTACGTCGCGAAAGAACTGGCCGATGCCGAGAAAGACACCCCGGAAGCCCGGGACCACGGGGGGGTACCAGACCCCCGCGAGGGCGGCGCCCGCGCCCAGCGCAAAGACCACCGCCAGGAGCAGGAGCAGTGCGTGCAGCCACCAGCGCGGGGCGCGTGACCCGGGCAGCGCCCGTACCAGCACCAGCCGGGTTTCTTGGGGGTCGCCCCAGTACCAGCTGCCCGGCCAGGCATCCAGCAAGCCTTTGAGCGCCGGAGAGCCGCCGCGGTGCTCCGGCAGCACCAGCGCGTCGACGACCTCGCGCGTCCCCAAGCGCATCACACGCCAGGCGGACAGGAGCGGGATCAGCTGGTCCATCACACCTCTTGACGCGGGGGTTGTGAAACGATAAGATCGACTCGTCCCAACCGACCACTACTGTGCAGATCCGTTCGCGCCGACGCGTCACCACCGTCGTGCCGCGCTACCGCTAAACTCATTGGCTCCCCGATCTTAACCCGAGCCCCGTCGTACCAATCCGCTCTCCTGTCCTGAATCTCTCTGATAGCTGTAGCGGATAGCTGATAGCCGAACCGCCGATAGCCGAAAGAGTCCCCGTGGATATCTCCGAACTCAAGCAGAAGTCCGTCGCCGAGCTGCACGCGCTCG
>CAYNNS010000238.1:0-5639 GCA_964398345.1 uncultured Gemmatimonas sp.
GGGCGGGGGGCGGGCGGGGTTGTACTGGGTGTTGGAGATGGGGGTGACGGGGGCGGCGCGCGTGGGTGTCGCGACCGACAACGTCTTCGAGTCGGTCCGCAACGAGCTCTGGCCGGGGTACAAGACCGGCGCGGGGATCGACCGGGCGCTCTGGGTACAGTTTCCGCAGCTCGAAGAGGCATTGGAGGCGATGGGGGTGGTGGTGTGGCCGATGGTGGAGCTCGAGGCGGACGACGCGCTGGCCTCGGCGGCGTTTCTGGCGGAGCGGGACCCGCGGGTGGAGCATGTGGGCATCTGGGCGAACCACAAGGACCTGGCGCAGTGCGTGCGGGGCAACCGGGTGGTGCAGGTGGACCGGCGGGCCAAGGAGATCCGCGACGCCGAGGCGATCCGGAAGAAGTTCGGGGTGGGGCCGGAGCTGATCGCGGACTATCTGGCGCTGGTGGGCGACGCGCAGGACGGCTACCCGGGGATTCCGGGGATCGGTGCCGCGACGGCGGCGCGGCTGCTGGGCCTGTACGGTCCGCTGGAGCGGTTTCCGGACAGCGTGTTAGGAGAAGCGGCGCGCGAGGCGGCGCTGCTCTTCAAGCTCCTGGCGACGCTGCGGACGGACGCGGCGCTCTTCGACGACGTGGAACAGCTGCACTGGCAGGGGCCGGCAGCGGAATTCGAACAGTGGACCGTGCGCATGGGTGACGCGCGATTGCTCGAACGGGCGCACCAGGCGGCCGGGCGGTCGGGCGGCCAGGCGGTCTGCTAGTTTTCCTGCATGCGCATCTCCCGACTGCTGCTCCTGGTTTGCTCTGGCGCGGGGCCCCTCGCGGCGCAGACGTTCCGCTCCCCCGATCCCGTCATCCGCCGCATCTGGTCGCTCGGCATGGACAGCTCGCAGGTCGAGCGGCTGGCCCAGGTGCTCGACGACTCGATCGGCATGCGGCTCTCCGGCACCGCGGGCTTTCAATCCGCGGTGGACTGGCTCACCGGGCTCTACCAATCGTGGGGGGTGACGGTACGCCAGGAGAAGTGGGGTACTACGCGCGGATGGCGGATGGGTCCCACGGCAATGAGCCTGGTGACGCCGCACGTGCAGACGCTGGAGGCGCAGCTGCTGGCCTGGAGTCCCGGCACCGGCGGCAAGCCGCTCGAGGCCGACGTCGCGCTGCCGCCGCCGCCCGGCGATTCGGCCGCGGCGGTGGCCTGGCTGGGCACGGTGAAGGCCAAGTTCGTGCTGATTTCCGCGCCGGAGCCGATGTGCCGGGCGCAGCAGGAGCTGGAGCGCTACGCCAGGCCCAACACGGTGCAGCGCATCGCGGAGCAGCGCCGCGCCGCGCAGCTCGACGTCACGAGCCGGCTGCGCTGGCTCGGCAACCGCACCGAGCTGCCCCGGAGGCTGGAGGACGCCGGCGCGGCGGGTATCGTCACCAGTCTCTGGTCGCAGGGCTGGGGGGTGGACAAGATCTTCGGCGCGACCGCCACCAAGGTCCCCAGCGTCGATCTCTCCTGCGAGCACTACGGGATGGTGTGGCGGCTGGCGAGCAACCACCAGCATCCGCGGCTTCGGCTCGCGGCGGACGCGGAGGCGCGGCCCGACCAGCCGATGTTCAACGTGGTGGCCGAGCTCAAGGGCCGCGAGCTGCCCAACGAATACGTACTGCTCTCGGCGCACCTGGATTCCTGGCACGGCGGCAACGGCGCCACCGACAACGGCACCGGCACGGTGATGATGGCGGAGGCGATGCGGATCCTGAAGCTCGCCTACCCGAACCCGCGGCGGACCATCCTGGTAGGACACTGGGGCGGCGAGGAGCAGGGGACGCTGGGGTCGCTCGCGTTCGGGGAGGACCACCCCGACATCATGAACGGGATGCAGGTGGTGTTCAACCAGGACAACGGGACCTGGCGGGTGGAGCTGATCGAGGGGCAGGGGTTCCTGAACGCGGGGCCGAACCTGGCGCGCTGGCTGAGCTATGTGCCGGTGGAGATCAGCGGGAACCTGAAGCTGGACGTGCCGGGGGCGCAGGAGAACTCGGGCAGCGACCACACGTCATTTCTCTGCCGAGGAGTCCCCGCGTTCCGGCTGCAGTCGAACTACACCGAGTACCGGCAGTACACCTGGCACACCAATCGCGACACCTACGACAAGCTCGTGTTCGACGATCTCAAGAACAACGCGGCGCTCGCGGCGATGCTGGCGTACGAGGCGTCGGAGGATCCTACGCGGGTGCCACGGGACCAGAGTATTCTGCCGCCGGCGGCCAACGGGCAGCCGCGGCCGTGGCCGACCTGCCGTCCGGCGCAGCGCTCGCCCAAGCCTCCTACCTGAGGCGAAGGGGTTGGGTCGCCAGCAAACCGGTGAGCCCCGCGCGGTATCTTAGGCGCATGTTCGGTCCCTTGAGGCGTTCCCCGCTGCTCGCGCTCGGCATCACGCTGACACTGGCGGTGGGAGTGGGCGCGCTGGGGGTCAGCGTCGGGCTGGTGCGCTCGGCGCTGTTCCGGCAGCCGCCGTTCCCCGAGGCCGGCCGCATCGCGATGGTGTATCTGGTGCGGCGGCCCGCGGGGGAGCCGGAGCGACGGGAGCGCTGGTCCTATCCGCGCTATCAGCTGCTGGAAGCGCGGCAGCAGAGCTTCAGCCGGATCGCCAACTACAGCAATCCCTCCTTCACGCTCTCCGGCGGGGGCGACGGCGACGCCGACCTGGTCAAGGGCGAGCTGGTGTCGCCGGGGTATTTCCCCGTGCTGGGGGTGCGGGTTATGCGTGGCCGGCTCTTCGGCGAGGCCGAGAATGATCCCGTGACGCCGACGCCGGTCGCGCTGGTGTCGGCCGAGCTGTGGCGGCGGCGCTGGGGGGAGGACTCGACCCTGGTCGGTCGCCCGATCCGGGTAAACGGCGTCGAGCTCACCGTGATCGGCGTGCTGGCGCCGGGATTCCACGGACTCACCGATGCCGCCGACCTCTGGGTGCCGGCGACCATGGCGCCGAAGCTGACCTACGCGGACTACGTGCGCACCAACCAGAACTTCATCAGCGTGGCGGGCCGGCTGAAACCGGGAGTGTCGCTGGCGGCCGCGGAGGCCGAGCTCGCCGTGCTCGGCGCGGCGATCAACCGGGCCCAGCCGAGCGACGCGCGCCAGCCGAACGAGCCGGCCAGCGCCACGGCGCTCGGGCTCAACGCAGCGCGGGTGGATGCGGGAGTGAAGCGCTCGCTCTACGTGCTGCTGGGCGCGGTGCTGGTACTGCATCTGCTGGCGTGCGCCAACGTGGTCAATCTGCTGGTGGGACGCGTGGCGGCGCGATCCAAGGAGACCACGGTGCGACTGGCGCTCGGCAGCAGCCCGGGCCGCCTGTTCCGTCACCTGCTGGGTGTCGATCTGGTGCTGACGGTCCCGGGGTGCCTGCTCGGAGTCTTGGCGGCCTGGTGGATCAGCTCGGTGCTCACGCCGCCGACCAACGTGTGGGCGGCGCGCAACTTCTACGGCAGCCTGGCCGCGTTTGACACGCCGAGCTTCGGCGTGGCGGAGGTCGCCTTGGGGCTGGTGACCGCGGTGCTGGTTTCCGTCCCGCCGGCGCTGTTGCGGAGCGGGCGGGGCAGCCGGCTCCGCGGCGGGTTAGTGGCGCTCGAGGCGGCGCTCGCGCTCCTCCTGGTGGTGACCGCCGGGCTCCTGCTCGACAGCTATGGCCGGATGCGGCGGGTGGAGCTCGGCGTGGATACCCGCAACGTGCTGACCTTCTGGCTGGTGCCGAGCGAGGCGCGGGTGCCACCGGCCGCGGCGCCGGCGTACGTCGCGCGGATGCTGGACGCGCTGCACCGGATTCCGGGGGTAGTGTCGGCGAGCGTGGACGGCGGCGGGCCGCTCGCGGGGACGGCACGCGGGTTACTGTTCGACAGCGTGCCGGTGCTGCGGCATTACGTGGGCCCCGAGCAGTTCGCGACGCTCGGCATTCCGATCCTGCGCGGCCGGGGCTTCCAGGCGGGCGACGTGGCGGGAGCGCCCAAGGTCAGCGTCATCAGCGCGACGGCGGCGCGGCGCTTCTGGCCGGGCCGCGACCCCATCGGGCAGCGGGTGTGGTTCGCGGGGAATGCGGCATTCGGAAGTCCCGACTCGAGCGCCGAGGTCGTGGGCATCGTGGGCGACGTGGTGTACGATCCCCTGGACCGGCGGCCGAATCGCGCGAGCTTCTACACCTCGTATGCGCAGTTCACCTATGCGTCGCGGATGTTCTTCGTGAAACCCATCCGGCCGCTCGCCGAGTTGCGCAAGGCGATCCAGAGCGTGGATCCCGACGTGGCGCTGCGTGACGTGCAGACGCTGGACGAGGTGGCGAACGGGTCCTGGGCACGCACGCGCTTCGAGGCGGTGCTCTTCGGTGGCTTCGGGGCGGCCGCCCTGTTGCTCGCCGCCAGCGGGATCTTCGCGGTGCTGGCGTTCGTGGTAACGAGCCGGACGCGGGAGTTCGGGATCCGCATCGCGCTGGGTGCGGATGCGCCGCGCGTATGGGGGCTCGTGCTGCGGCAAGGACTCCTGTTTCCGGCAATCGGAATGCTGATCGGGATAGCAGCGGCGGTGGGCGTAACGCGGGTCCTGCGGGCGTCCTTGTACGAGGTTTCGCCACTGGAGCCGAAGGTGTTCCTGGTGACGGTGGCGCTGCTGCTGGGTGCGGCGGTACTGGCGTGTCTGATTCCGGCCTGGCGGGCTACGCGGGCGGATCCGCTGGAGACCATGCGAGTCGAGTAGCTACACCACCCCGTGTTCCTCGATCCAGAAGTGCAGGCGCTCCAGTGTGGTGGCAAAGCGCTCGCCATCGACCATCACCGGGCCCGGCCAGATGCGCCCGCGGGCGGCGAGCTGCCAGGCGCCATCGATCAAAAACGCCGACACGATCCGGCTGCCCGACACCAGCCGGATGCCACCGGGAGCCCGGGTGCCGGCCTGCTTCCGGGAAAAGCTTGCCGCGGGAACGTGCCAGGCGACCCCACGGGGATCGAGCAGCCAGAGACAACCCTGCGAATCCTCCGGGCCGAGCGCCCGCGCGGCGCGGCCCACGCGGAACACCGGAAGCAGCCGGGCGTCTTCGGCGCGCAGCTCGTACCACACGTGGGGTGAGGCGTGGGGTTGGGGGCGTTTCCAGCGCGACTTGGTCTTCACGGAGACAGAGCGGAGTGAATGCAAGACGATAGCGCTCCGTCGCAATTTGGGTAAGATCCCCGTATGCCCCGCGCGAAAACCCCCATCAAGTGGCTGAAGCAGCCCGAGCCGCACGACTACCCCGCGGCGAACTCGTACCTCCGCCTGATCTTTCCAGGCGCGGTGGCCGCGCGGATCGTGGCGCGGCTCAAGCGCGCGCCCCAGGTCGAGTTCAAGGCCAAGGACATCTTCCGCGCCTCCGGCCTGTCGCTCCTGGGCGTGAGCAATTCCCACGTGGAAAAGGACCGCAGGAAGATCGCGGCCAAGCAGGCCGTCGCCCCGATCCTGCTGGTCCGGGATACGACCCACGGGCGGGTGATCGTGGCGGACGGGTATCACCGGCTCTGTGCGGTGTACAGCTATGATGAGGATGCGTTGATACCGTGCAGGATCGTGTAAGGCGCGAACGGCGAACGGCGAACAGCGAACGGGAAGAACCCAACCTACGATGTCCA
>CAYNNS010000239.1:0-5620 GCA_964398345.1 uncultured Gemmatimonas sp.
CGAGGGGAAGTGGTATATTAAGTTTGGCCTGAATGCTGCAACGCAAACGATCCAATGGGGCCAGAACGGTGACGTCCCCATTGGTCGCCAGATCCAGAAATGAGGTTAGGCGTCATGAAGGTCCTTACCATCCTTCTCCTGCTGGGCATGACGGAGTGCTCCAGCAAAAGCAGCAACGATGCCGGCTCTTCGGACCCACCAATGCCACATCGCTGTATACCGGGCTACTACGCCGCAGGAGCAACGATCACCCAGAACGATGCTGGTGATCGAATGCTCCAGGAGAACTGCGTGCCCCTTCCTGACGCGGGTCCAGAGGCGCCCAGACCTACGACGGACCACGCGCCCGATGCCGGCGGGCGCAATATCGTCGAATCCGACGCACGCTAGGTAGCCTGTTGGGAACGCCCTCTGGGAGAGATCCTACAGGGCGTTTTTCTGTATCCGTTCGGTGTTCCCCGTCCGGTGACGGTCACACCCGTCGGGGCAGTCTGGAGGGATGTCGCGGATACGCCGGGGACGTGAGTTCTGGACAGCGCTGGTCAAGGAGTTCGAGGGCGACGGCGCCCGTGAGGGGCACCAGGAGTTCGCTGATCGGCACGGAGTCCGATGCGACACGTTCCGTCGGTGGCTGTACCTGCTGAGAGCCGAGACGCGCGGCCACCGCTGGCGTGCGGCGAAGCGGTCGCGGAAGGCGACGGCGATCGCCCTGCCGCTCATCGAGGTGCATCCGGCGCAGGCCGCTGACGGCCGGTTCGAGATCGAATTGCGCGGCGACATCCTCGTGCGGGTGCCGGCGATGTTCGACGTGGACGCGCTCCGGCGGTTGCTCGGGATCTTCGACGACAAGCTGTCAGCGTGATCCCGGTCGGCGTTCGCATTTTCGTTTGCACCGCACCCGTGGACATGCGGCTCGGCTTCGATCGGCTGGTCCAGACGGCGCGCGAGCGGATCGGGCACGACCCCGTTGCCGGTGGCGCGCTGTTCGTATTCGCCGGCCGGTCGGGGACGCGCGTGAAGGTGCTCTGGTTCGAGGGACACGGGCTTTGCATCCTGTACAAGCGGCTGCACCGTGCCGTGTTCGAGCTGCCGGTCGGCTCGGATGGAGCCGCTTCGGTCCGGATCGACGGGCTGGCGCTCAGCCGGTTGCTCGCCGGCGTTGCACGTGAGGGTCGCCGACGAAAAATCGACGCAGCACCTGCTCGCCAGTCTTGACGGATCGATCGCGCTTCGGCATTCGTCGAAGTGTGAGTGATGCAGGCAGCGTCGACGAGCGCATCAAGGCGATCGAGACGCAGCTTGGAGCACTGGCTGCGCAGCTCGCGACCGTGACGGACGAGCGCGACGAGTACCGCAAGCTCGTGCTGCACCTCAAGGAGGAAAATGAGCGGCTGCGGCGCGGGCTCCTGGGCCAGAAGGCCGAGCGACTGCCGCGCAACGACTCGCAGCTTTCCCTGGCGATCATGGCGCTGGCGATGGCCGGGCCTGGTGAGGCGCCGGTGGCGGAGCTCGCCATCGAGAGGCAGCTCGTCGCCCCGCACGAGCGTCGCAAGCCGATGCGCAAGCCGTTACCCGCCGACATTCCGCGCGTGCCGATCGAGATTTTGCCGCCGGAGGTGGAGCGGGAGCCGAAGGCTTTCGAGCGCATCGGCGTCGAGACGCGAGAGGTGCTGGAGCGCCGGCCGGCAGCGACGGTGGTGGTGGCGCTGTCGTACCCGAAGTTCGTGCGCAAGGACCGTGACCGTGCGCAGCCGACGGAGATCCTGGTCGGCGATACGGCCGAGCTTCCCATCGCGCGCGGCCTCGCCGGCCCGAGCTTCCTCGCCGACACGATCGTGCGCCGCTGGCAGGACCACCAGCCGTTGCATCGGCTCGAAGGGATCTACGGGCGCGAGGGCCTGGAGCTGGCGCGGTCGACCTTGTGCGGATGGCACGCGGAGCTCTCGAATCTGGCGCAGCCCCTGGTGGACGCGATGTTCGAGGACGCGCTGCGAGCCCCGTACCTGTGCGTGGACGCGACCGGAGTGCTGGTGCTGGCGAAAGAGCGCTGCCGCACGGGACACTTCTGGGTGGCGGTCGCTCCGGACAAGCACGTGCTCTACAAGTTCTCGCGGCGGCACGATGCCGATGCCGTCGACGAGTTGCTCCCTCAGTACAAGGGCTACCTGGTCGCCGACGCCCACAACGTCTACGACCACCTGTACAAGAAGGGCTCCGTGATCGAGGTCGGCTGCTGGGCTCATTGCCGGCGGTACTTCTTCAAGGCCATGCCCGCCGACCCCGACAGAGCGCGCGTGGCGCTCGCCCACATCGGGACACTCTTCGCCGTCGAGCGCCTCATCGCCGGTTCGCCCCGGAAGAAGCGCCGCCTGGTCCGCCTCGAGCGGTCGAAGGCCGCCGTCGATGCGTTCTTTACGTGGTGCGAGTCGGAGGTCGACCGCGTGCTGGATGAATCGCCCATTGCCGAAGGCATTCGCTACGCGACCAATCAGCGGGTCGCCTTGCAGCGATTCCTCGACGACCCAGACCTGCCCATTCACAACAACGTGTCCGAGTTGAACCTGCGCCGCGAGGTCGTCGGCCGAAAGAACTGGCTCTTCGTGGGCAGCGACGATGGCGCCGAGGTCAACACGATCTTCGTCTCGCTCCTGGCCAGTTGCCGCATGCACGACATCGAACCGCTCGGGTACATGCGCGACCTCCTGTGCCTACTGCCGCGCTGGCCGCAGAGCCGCGTCCTGGAACTGGCGCCCGCGTATTGGACCGAGACCATCGGGCGGGACAAAGTTCAGCAGGCTCTCGCCGCGAACGTCTTCCGCAGGGTCGTGCTCGCCGCTCGGTCCTGAAGGTCAACCCGCGAAGTTCGTCAAGAACGGGTCAGACCGAACGCTTACGTTTTTCTATGCACAGTCCGAGCAGCGGCTAGCGCCCGCGTCCATGACGGACTCGCCGCAGGTGTCGCAGGGCTTGTGCTGCCAGGGCTTGTGCGGTCCCCAAGGCGCTATGCCTCAGGAATCCATCCGCGCGAACTGGATTACGCCAAGGCTCTTGGTCCTATGGGACTCGCCATGAGATTCGATATTGAATCGGTGTGGCCAACAATTGCCGAACCGCTGCTCCGGCGAGAATAAACATCTCACTAACTTAGAGCCGCGCTCTCGATCGTGGGTAGTGCTTTCAAGCTGGCTGCCAGGCGGCGTCGTCGAAGGCCGATAACCGCGCTCCGTCCACTTCGCCGGGAGCCACCCCGCGTCCCGCGGGGAAAACAAGGACTCGGCGGCCCACTCGCGGCCACTCCGGGCGGATCTCGACGACCTCAACGCTGCGGGCATCACGAGCGAGAGACCGGGAAAAGGGCCCGCAGCCTTCCGGCTTCGCGAACCGCACTCGCTCGCGACGGTGATCGCAGCGGAAGACGTCTGAGGCTGATCCGATCCGGTGGACAGGTTGATCACGCCGCCATCGACAGCTCGGCGCGTTCATACTCCGCCGGGCTCATGTAGCCCAGCGAAGAATGCCTTCGGGTTCGGTTGTAGAAGATCTCGATGTAGTCGAACAACGCGTGCTCACCGGCCGCGTGGGTCTCGAACGTGTCGCCGAGCTCGCGCTTGAGCACCCCGAACCAGCTCTCGACGACGGCGTTGTCGTGGCAGTTGCCCTTGCGGCTCATGCTGCAGGCGATCCCGTGGGCCTCGAGCCGGCGCTGGTAGTCCTCGCTGGCGTACTGGCTGCCCCGGTCCGAGTGGTGCATCAGCCCCTCGCCGGGGCAGCGCCGCTTGATCGCCATGTCGAGCGCCTTGATCACGAGGTGCCGATCGATCATCGCGCTGGTGGCCCAACCGACGACCGACCGCGAGTAGAGGTCCAGCACCACCGCCAGATACAGCCAGCCCTCGCTTGTCCGCAGGTACGTGATGTCTCCCGCCCACCGCTGGTTGGGAGCATCTGCTCGGAATTCGCGTGCCAGGAGGTTTGGCGCGACCGGCAAGGCGTGGTTGCTGTCCGTGGTGCGTACGAATCTCCGTCGCATCACTCCGCGAAGGCCCTCGGCCTGCATCAGGCGAATTACCCGCTTGCGGCTCACGCAGACTCCGCTGGCACGTAGCTCGCGGTAGACGCGCGGGCTGCCATACGCGCGCCGTCCCTTCTTGTACGCTTCGTGGATCGCCGCCGTCAGCCGTCGGTCCTCCTGGGAGCGTGACGATTCTGGGCGGCGCTGCCAGGCGTAGAACCCGCTGCGCGAGACACGGAGATGCCGACACAGGTGCGCGACCGACCAGGTGACCTTCTCCGCGTCGATGAACGCGAACTTCACGCGCTCTCCTTGGCGAAGAAGGCCGCCGCTTTTTTTAGAATGTCCCTCTCGATCTTCAGCTCGCGGTTCTCTTTCCGCAGACGCGCCAGCTCCTCCTTCTCGGCGGTCGTCAGCGCTCCGGCCGGACCGACCCCTTGGTCTACCTTCGCCTGGCGGACCCATCCATGCACTAGCGACTCCGCGACGCCAAGATCTCGTGCGACCTGCGCAGCGCGCTTGCCCTCCCTCAGCACCAGCCGGACTGCACCGGCCTTGAACTCATCCGTGTGCCGCCGCCGCGGCCGCTTCGCCTTGCTCTCTGCTCCGTCCATTGTGGCCATCCTCGTCTCCTCTCGCAGGATGTCCACCGAAACGGATCAACCTCAGTCACCTGGCCGGACTGGGGCGCCGTTATAGGTCTCGCCTGGCGCCTCGTTCAGCTGGAACGTTCGACGAACAAAGCGTCAGCGGCGCTCGCGCTAGCGAAGGCACACGATGCCTGGGACGAGCTGCGGCTCCTGTCGTTGACGGCTGGCTTGCGTGAGCCACCGGTGACGACGGGCGACCCGTCCGCGGGATCGAAGATCCTGCGCTGGGGGTCGAAAGCGCTCCAGGAATGGCCACCGGCCTCAGACGCGATGAGGTAGGCGTCGCGGGGCCAGGGGAGGTTCGCGCAAGACTCGTACTGTCCGAACACCACGACCGCGAGACGCAGTACCCGCGCTTCGCCCGTGACAGTCCTCCTGTTGTCGATGGCCGTTCGCGAACGTCTTGCGCGTCGCGCGTGCGTCCGCTACTTCCCCCCCACGATTATCGAAAACGAGCCCTCCACCATTTGACCTCGGCCGCCGCGGCTTCCGGGCGGCGGCGGCGTGGGAGGTGGGACGAACTCAGCCGTGATCAGCAGGATGTGGTTCGTCTTGGGGTCCAGGGTCAGCGTCTTGGCGCGCGGAGCGGTTGCCACCGTCTGCTCCACCTCGAAGCGGGTGGGGCTGCTCTCCTTGATCACGGTCAGCGTTCCGTCGCCCTGCGAGCTGAAGGCTTCCATCGTCGCCGGGTTGAATACCGCACCGTCGGTGCCGGAGCCGATCGGCAGGGTGGCGAGAACCTTGCCATCGTCGGCGTTCAGGACCACCGCCGTCGCGGGCCTGCGGCACATTGCGAACAAGATGCGGTTCTTCACATCCATGGCCAGACCCGCACACGTTCCCCCTTTCCCCGCCACGTCGTAGTTGGCGGTTACTTTCAGCGTCTTCGTGTCCACGACGGCAATCTTGTCCTTATCTTCCAGGTCCACATACAAATGGCCCTTGCCGTCGAGAACCC